>NZ_JAHRVT010000014.1:0-60731 GCF_019090545.1 Cycloclasticus sp.
AGTAGGGAACTGCCAGGCTTTTACACAAAAACCCGCCTCTTGGCGGGTTTTTTTTGCTCTATGGTTTTTGCTTTTTTTAGGGTGTAAATCTATACGTTGGCTCTAAAGATGTAGCTACTTATCAGTTTTGTACGTCAATATGCGGCACCCTAGTTAGCTAATGATGGATGAGTTAGCATTTGTGGTTTGGTGCCTTGTTTATTTGTTTGTTGGGCTTCTGTCGGACGCTATAGCTCTAACGAATACTGTTACAACGATACCTATTTTTAGCATTAGTACCGATAAGATTTGTATGTTTCAATTTTGTTTTGTTTGATTTCTGATCGTTAGTTTATAGAGTTGCTATTGACAGAAATACAGGCATAAAAAAAGCGGATAATTTATATCCGCTTTTTTTATAAACCGTATGTTATTAGTTACTTTGATTTAAACAATTGAGTGTTCAAAGCACTCCCTTTTTAGAGGTTACTATTTTGTTGTGGTTAAAAACAATCGCCAGGTATGCTAACGGTGCCTTCCATTAATACTCGTGCACTTCGGCTCATGGTTACTTTATTGACGCTCCACTGTCCATTGATATTACTTACTTCTGCACCAACCTTCAATGTACCTGAGGGGTGCCCAAAGGTAACAATGTTTTTTTCACCACCTCCTGCTGCAAGGTTGACTAATGTTCCGGGTATGGCAGATGCAGTGCCAATGGCAACCGCTGCTGTCCCCATCATCGCATGATGAAGTTTACCCATTGATAATGCACGTACATTTAGGTCTATACTTTGAGCATCAATATTTTTCCCACTTGAAGATACATAGGAGTCTGGTTCGGAGACAAAGGCTACCTTTGGTGTGTGTTGGCGGGCAGTCGCTTCAGAAACATCGTTAATCAGGCCCATTTTAATAGCGCCGTATGCTCGTATCGTTTCAAAGCGCTCTAAGGCGTCAGCATTACTATTAATAGCTTCTTGTAACTCAGTGCCTGTATAACCTATATCTTTAGCATTTAAGAATACCGTTGGTATTCCCGCATTAATCATGCTGGCTTTGAAAGTGCCTATGCCAGGTACACTAAGGTCATCAACTACATTGCCTGTTGGAAACATTGCTTCTGAAGGATCGACAGGGCTGACAAAATCTACTTTAACTTCAGCAGCTGGGAAAGTGACCCCATCGAGTTCAAAGTTACCTGTTTCTTGTACTTGACCGTTTGTTATGGGGATATGTGCGATGATCGTCTTGTTGATATTTTTTTGCCAAATTCGTACTACAGCTATGCCATTATCTGGCACACGTTTTTTATCAACGAGGCCACATGTGATTGCAAATGAGCCTACTGCTGCAGTTAGATTACCGCAGTTACCGCTCCAATCGACAAAAGGTTTATCAATAGCGACCTGTCCAAATAAATAATCGACGTCATGATCGGCTTGATTACTTTTGGCCAGAATAACTGTTTTACTGGTGCTAGATGTTGCACCTCCCATTCCATCCGTTTGTTTGCCGTATGGGTCTGGGCTACCTATGACACGTAATAATATGTTATCACGTGCCTCGCCGGCTACTTGGGCCTCTTTGGGCAGGTCAGTTAAGTTAAAGAACACACCTTTGCTTGTGCCGCCACGCATATAGGTGGCGGGAATTTTTATTTGTGGCACGTATGACATTCTAAATCCTGTATTAAGCAGCTGATGATGACTCTAAGAAGTCTTGAGCAAAGCGTTGTAATACACCGCCGGCTTCATAGACGAGAACTTCATCTGCGGTGTCTAGGCGACATGTTACGGGGGCATCAATGGTCTCACCGTTTTTACGTGTAATTGTCAATGTAAGGGTTGCACGTGGTGTTATATCGCCTGTTACCGTATATGTTTCTGTGCCGTCTATGTTGTAAGTATGACGATTTTCACCGGCTTTAAATTCAACTGGTAATACACCCATGCCAACTAAGTTAGTACGGTGAATACGTTCAAAGCCTTCGGCTACGATTACTTCAACACCAGCAAGCCTTACGCCTTTTGCCGCCCAGTCACGTGATGATCCTTGGCCATAATCGGCGCCCGCTATAATAATAAGTGGTTGTTTACGGTCCATGTATGTTTCGATTGCTTCCCACATGCGGCTGATGGTTCCTTCTGGCTCAATTCTAGCTAGCGAACCTTGTTTGATTTCGCCGTTTTCTTTAACCATTTCATTTAATAGTTTTGGGTTTGCAAATGTCGCACGCTGGGCCGTTAAATGGTCACCACGGTGTGTTGCATATGAATTGAAATCAACTTCAGGTAGGCCCATTTTATGCAGGTATGCGCCAGCAGCGCTATCTAACATAATCGCATTAGAGGGTGACAAGTGATCGGTTGTGATGTTATCACCTAGTACAGCTAGTGGACGTAAATTTTTAAGCGTACGTTCACCGGCTAAAGCACCTTCCCAATAAGGAGGGCGTCGAATATACGTTGTTTGTGGACGCCAATCATATAGGGGGCTGACTTGTTCTTGTTGAATATCTGATTCAGGGAACATCGGGATGTAAATTTCGCGGAATTGTTCGGGCTTAACATACTGCTTAACAATTTCGTCAATCTCTTCATCGCTAGGCCAGATATCTTTTAAGGTGACTGGATTGCCTTCTTGATCATTACCTAGGATGTCTTTTTCAATATCAAAACGAATAGTACCTGCAATCGCATAAGCAACAACTAATGGTGGTGACGCCAAGAAAGCTTGTTTTGCATATGGGTGAATTCGTCCATCGAAGTTGCGGTTGCCAGATAATACAGCAGTGGTATATAGGTCTCGCTCAACCACTTCTTTCTGAATAACGGGATCCAGTGCGCCGCTCATCCCATTACAGGTTGTGCAAGCAAAGCCGACGATACCAAAACCCATTTCTTCGAGTTCAGGTAATAGGTTTGCTTCTTCTAAGTAAAGCTGTGCTACTTTTGAACCTGGTGCGAAGGATGATTTTACCCACGGTTTGCGGGTTAGGCCTAGTTCGTTAGCTTTCTTAGCGACAAGGCCAGCAGCAATAACATTACGTGGATTACTAGTGTTAGTACAGCTAGTGATGGCGGCAATGATAACTGCACCGTCGGGCATTAAGCCTTCTTCGTTTTCTACGGTGCCTGAAATACCACGTTCAGCTAATTCTGATGTTGGTACACGGCGGTGAGGGTTTGATGGGCCAGCAATATTACGTACGACGGTTGATAAGTCGAATGTTAATACGCGTTCGTATTCAGCTGTTTTAAGGTCATCGGCCCATAGGCCTGTTTCTTTGGCGTAGTTTTCTACCAATTTAACTTGTTCGGCATCTCTGCCGGTTAGTTTTAGATATTCGATGGTTTGCTCATCAATAAAAAATAAGCCTGCGGACGCACCAAATTCAGGTGTCATATTTGAAATGGTGGCACGGTCACCGAGTGTTAACTCGGCAGCGCCTTCGCCAAAGAACTCAAGGTAGGAAGAGACAACTTTAGCATTACGCAGGAATTCGGTAATAGCCAGTACGATATCAGTGGCTGTAATACCAGGTTGTCGTTTGCCAGTGAGTTCAACACCAATGATATTAGGTAAGCGCATGTATGACGGGCGACCCAACATGACTGTTTCTGCTTCTAGGCCACCAACGCCAATTGCAATAACTCCTAAGGCATCAACATGTGGTGTATGGCTATCTGTTCCGACGAGTGTATCAGGGAATGCAACGCCGTCACGAGCATGTATAACCGGAGACATTTTTTCTAAGTTGATTTGATGCATGATGCCATTACCAGGCTGAATCACATCTACGTTTTTAAAGGCTTTTTTAGTCCAATTAATGAAGTGAAAGCGATCATCATTACGACGGTCTTCAATTTCACGGTTCTTTTCAAAAGCGTCTTTTTCAAAACCAGCATGTTCTACGGCCAGCGAGTGATCCACGATCAATTGTGTAGGGACAACTGGGTTTACTTTAGACGGGTCGCCACCTTTTTCTGCAATAGCATCACGTAAGCCAGCTAGGTCGACAAGTGCTGTTTGACCAAGAATGTCATGACATACAACACGTGCTGGGTACCATGGAAAGTCTAGGTCTTGTTTGCGTTCTATTAATTGTTTGAGAGAGTCAGTTAATGAAGCTGGATCACAGCGTCGAACTAAGTTTTCTGCGTGTACGCGAGAGGTGTACGGTAGCTTTGCATAAGCGCCTGGTTCTATTGCGTCAACAGCGGCACGTGTGTCGTAATAGTCTAAGTCAGTGCCTGGTAGTTTTTTGCGGTAATCTGTATTCATTTTTTTACTCATATATATTTAGATAAAAAAGCCAGCCGTGAAATGCAGGCTGGCTTATATGTTATCACGCTGTGTTTAGTCGCGATCTTCTATCGGTGGTACTGGACGTGGGTCTGGGCCTACGTAGTCCGCATTCGGTCTAATAATGCGGTTGTTTGAGCGTTGTTCCATAATATGCGCCGTCCAACCAGTGACCCGAGACATAACAAAGATCGGGGTAAATAACTTGGTTGGGATGCCCATGAAATGATAAGCAGAAGCATGGAAGAAATCAGCATTACAGAATAATTTCTTTTCACGCCACATGACTTCTTCACAGCGTACAGACACTGGGTAAAGTGTTGTGTCGCCAACATCAGCTGCTAACTTTTCAGACCATTTTTTAATGACAGCGTTACGCGGATCACTGACCGTATAGACAGCGTGTCCAAAGCCCATGATCTTTTCTTTGCGTTTTAGCATTTCCATCATTTTTTCTTCAGCTTCATCAGGTGATTTCCAATCTTGAATCATCTCCATTGCAGCTTCATTAGCGCCGCCGTGTAATGGGCCACGTAATGTGCCAATTGCGCCGGTCACGCATGAGTGGATGTCTGATAATGTAGAAGCACAAACACGTGCAGCAAATGTAGAGGCGTTGAACTCATGCTCTGCGTAAAGAATAAGAGAGGCGCTCATAACAGCAGTATGTACGTCGTTTGGTTTTTCGCCACGTAACATGTGTAAAAAGTGTCCGCCAACAGAATCATCATCGGTTGCTGTTTCAATGCGAACACCTTCATGACTGAATTTGTACCAGTAGCAAATGATGGATGGGAAGACAGCAACCATACGATCGATTTTATCTGTTTGTTCAGAGAAATCTTTCTCTTCTTCAAGGTTTCCCAGCATAGAGCAACCTGTGCGAATTACATCCATTGGATGAGCATCTGCAGGAATATTTTCCAGAACCGTTTTTAATGCGTCTGGTAAGCCTCGTAGAGACTTAATTTTAGCAATGTACTGATCTAGCTCTGCTTGGTTTGGTAGTTTGTTGTAAGCTAATAAATAGGCTACCTCTTCAAATTTTGCGTTTTCCGCAAGTTCGGTCATGTCATAACCGCGATAAGTTAAACCTGTGCCGGATTTACCAACGGTACATAAGGCGGTTTCGCCTGCTGATTGTCCGCGAAGCCCAGCTCCGCCTACTTTCTTTTCAGCCATTATTTTTTCTCCTTTGAAAATAGAGCATCTAATTTTTGTTCATATTCGTGGTAGCCCAATACATCGTATAGTTCCATACGTGTTTGCATGGTATCGATAACATTAACTTGAGTACCTTCTTTGCGAATGGTTTCGTAGACGTTCAATGCTGCATTGCTCATTGCACGAAATGCTGACAATGGGTAGAGCACCATGCTCGCACCAGCTTCGCCAAGTTCTGTGGTAGTGAAGTAGGGTGTTTTGCCGAACTCTGTAATATTTGCTAAAACAGGTACGTCTACTGCCGCAGTAAAGGCACGGTAATCGTCTAGTTCGTAAACAGCTTCTGCAAAAATCATGTCCGCGCCAGCTTCAACGTAGGCACATGCACGGTCGATAGCAGCTTGTTGGCCTTCGCTGTTATAGGCATCTGTACGTGCCATTAAGACAAAGTCAGGGTCTGTTTTTGCGTCAGCAGCGGCTTTAACGCGATCAACCATTTCTTCTTTGGTGACAAGTTCTTTGTTTGGGCGATGTCCGCAACGTTTTGCAGCCACCTGGTCTTCAATATGAACCGCAGCAACACCGGCACGTTCAAATTCTTTGATAGTACGTGCAATGCTAAACGCGCTGCCCCAGCCTGTGTCGATATCAACCAATAAAGGGACGTCGGTTGCTGCCGTAATTCGGCTGGCATCTGTTAGAACGTCATTTAAGGTGGTAACACCAAGGTCTGGAAGTCCAAATGATGTGTTGGCAACACCGCCACCTGAAAGATAAATAGCTTTATAGCCTGTTTTTTCGGCCAATAAAGCGGCATAAGCATTGATGGTGCCCATTATTTGTAATGGTTTTTCCTGTGCCATGGCTTCACGGAAGCGTCGGCCTGCTGATTGAATGGTCATCTAAAATAAATCTCCTTAACTAAGTGTTATTTAAACGCTTTTTGGATAACCAAGCGTTTTAAGGTTGTCGGCAATTTCGCCTAAAGATGCGGGGTCGTCAATGGTGGCTGGTACCTTATGTTCTTGGCCATCGGCCATGCTTCGCATAGTGCCGCGTAATATTTTACCAGAGCGTGTTTTTGGTAATCGTTTAACGATTGTAGCCATTTTAAATGCTGCGACAGGACCAATTTTTTCACGAATTAAGGCAATTAGCTCTTCTTTAACCTCTTCTTCGTTACGGTTGGCACCTGATTGTAAAACAGCAAAACCCATTGGCGATTGTCCTTTGATGTTATCAGCGACACCAATGACGGCGCATTCAGCCACGTCTGGGTGCGATGCAAGGACTTCTTCCATTGCGCCGGTTGATAAACGATGCCCTGCTACGTTTATGACATCATCGGTACGGCCCATGATGTAGACATAACCCTCTTCATCTTGATAGCCAGCATCGCCTGTTTCGTAATAGCCCGGGAAGGTTTCCAAATATGAGCTAAAGAATCGCTCTTCATTTTGCCATAGTGTTGGAAAGGTGCCTGGCGGTAGTGGTAGTTTAATGGCAATGGCGCCCATTTCAGCGTTTGCAACAGCTTGCCCCGATTCATCTAAGAACTGGACATCATAGCCGGGGACGGGTTTGGTTGGTGATCCTGCTTTAACGGGAAATGCTTCAAGGCCTAAACAATTTGCAGCAATAGCCCAGCCTGTTTCTGTTTGCCACCAGTGGTCAATAACAGGGACGTGAATTTTATTTTCTGCCCACGTTAGTGTATCTGGGTCGCAACGTTCGCCAGCAAGAAATAAAGCCCGCATACATGAGATATCGTACTTTTTAAGGTAATCGCACTGAGGGTCTTCTTTTCTAATAGCCCGTAATGCAGTAGGGGCGGTAAATAATGACGCTACTTTGTATTCAGAAATAACACGCCAAAAAGCCCCCGGGTCAGGCGTGCCGATGGGTTTGCCTTCAAACATAACCGTGGTAGAGCCATTTAATAAAGGCCCATAACAAATATAAGAATGACCAACTACCCAACCAATATCTGAGGCTGCCCAGAAGACTTCGCCGGGTTTGATGTTATAAAGGTGCTCCATGGTCCACATCATGGCGACTGCGTGGCCTCCATTGTCGCGAACGACACCTTTCGGCTGGCCAGTGGTGCCAGAGGTGTAAAGAATATAAAGTGGGTCAGTTGCTTCTACCGAAACACAATCGACAGGTGATGCACTATTAATAGCGCTGGCCCAATCAATATCTCGGCCTTCTTTCATAGAGGCAGTTGCTTGCGGGCGTTGTAAAATAACCGTGTTAGCAGGCTTGTGCTCGGATACGTTAATCGCTTCATCGAGCAACGGCTTATATTCAATAATGCGACTGCCTTCAATGCCACAAGATGTTGATAAAATAACGCTGGGTTTTGCGTCGTTAATACGCGTGGCGAGCTCGTTTGCGGCAAAGCCGCCAAACACAACGGAGTGAACTGCGCCGATCCTAGCGCAGGCTAGCATTGACATCACACCTTCTGGAATCATCGGCATGTAGATCAGCACGCGGTCTCCTTTTGTGACACCAAGGTTGGTTAAAACGCCGGCTAACCTTGATACTTCATCAAGAAGCTCTTGGTAACTGTAAGTTTTTTTAGTGTTTGTAACGGGGCTGTCGTAAATTAGTGCGGCTTGTTTTGCAAGACCATTTGAGACATGGCGATCGAGAGCGTTGTAGCAGGTGTTTAACTTGGCGCCGGCAAACCATCGATAATAAGGGGCTTTTGAGTCATCCAGTACGCGATCCCATTTTTGGTCCCAATCAATCGTCTTCGCAGCGGTTGCCCAAAAAGCTTCGGGCTGTTCAAGGGATTGCCTATATTGATCTAAATACTGCCCCATCTTTTTCTCCAAGAAGTGAATGCTAGTGACTATTTTTTTATTTGTTACGTTTTATAGTTTGAACAGCCGGTCATAATACTATTTTGAGGTGTTTTTTTCAACCCAAACCCTTAAGCCTTGGATGATTAGACTTATATCTAACATTAGAATTTTAAACAGGTTTTCTTTGCTGATTTGGCAGCCTGTCGCACGAATTTCTTCCACAAAATAGTTTTTTATTTTATCACCCAAGTCCTTGTCAGATGTTGTCTGCAAGGCAAGGTCGGCAAATATTTTTATGCGTTGACGAAGTGATTCTGCGAGTGGGTTTAAATTATCTACCATGCAAAAGTGCGTAAGGTAGGCACGATCACACTGGGTGTTCATAAGTTTATCAATAGATTCTAGCCAGTCAGCAGGGTCAAAATCTACCGGTGAAGATGGCGGGAATATAAACGGTTGACCGCTAACAGTCAGTTTTGGATAGGCGACACCAAAGGTATCTCCAGTAAACATGCCGTTGCTGGTTTTGTCGATAATACACACGTGGTGCTTTGCGTGGCCTGGTGTATCAATAAATTCAAGTAGCCTATTTTGAAAGTTTAACCTAAGCCCATCATTAGCTTCTGTGACGCGTTGTTGATCGATTGGGACCAAATTGCCGTATTGTTTTTTGAATTCTGCCTCACCATATACAGACGAAGCGCTTGCTTGGAGCCTGCTTGGGTCGATCATGTGTCGAGCGCCTCGTGGGTGAATAATAAGTTGAGCATTAGGGCATTGTTGCATGAGGCTGCCGGCACCACCTGCATGATCTAGGTGAACATGTGTGGGGATAATGAAGTCAACATTATCAACAGGAATGTTTTTGATTTTAAGAAGTTCTAGTAATAGAGGGGTTGTGAAATTGGTGCCAGTATCAATAAACGCAGCATGATTGTTTTGCTCAATGAGGTAGCAACTGGCTAAACCAGGCCGAATATATTGCGTGTCGATGCAACTAATGCCATGCCCTAACGATTTATAGGTTGGTTTTTCCATGTGTTTGCCTGTTGGGTTTGTTTTTAGTTAAGTAAGGGGCTGATATTTCAAACTAAAGACTACTGTATTGGAGCGTGTGAGCAAACTTTTTATATGAGGCTAGTGCCGAGAAAATACTGATGTTACACAGTGGTTTGAACTGTTGGGTTAAGACGTTACGGCAGGGGGGGGGTATGTTTTGTAACAGTAAATATAGTGAGTTTATGTAAAAAGGCGAGGCTTTATTTCCCCATGCTTAGAGGGAGTATAAAGTTTGATATACTGAATCTATAATTTTAATGAAAAATAAAGGAGCGAGCGTGGCAACGTATAAATCCCCAGTGCAAGATATGGAGTTTGTTTTAAATGAAATTATCAATGTTGGTTCTTTAACCGAGATTGAAAAGTTTGAAGATGCAACGGAAGACATCATTACGGGTGTACTTGATGAGGCCGCTAAGCAAATTGATAATACTATTGGCGTTCTAAACGAGTCTGGTGATGCCGAGGGTGCTTCGTTAAACAACGGTGAGGTAACCACCCCTGAGGGATTTAAAGAAGCCTATGCATCTTATGCAGAAAGTGGCTGGATTGGGCTAGATAAAGACATTGAGTTCGATGGCCAAGGGCTACCTTATGTTCTAGCGACAGCGGTTACCGATATGCTATCAGGAGCGAACGCTGCATTTTCTTTGTACCCAGGCCTAAGCAATGGGGCGTATGAGGCATTAAAAGCGCACGGAACACAAGCGCAAAAAGAAACCTATATGAGCCATTTAAGCCTCGGTGATTGGAGTGGCACAATGTGTCTGACAGAGCCCGGTGCTGGTAGTGACCTTGGACAAGTGCGAACAAAAGCTGTGCCACAAGAAGATGGCAGTTATTTGATTGAAGGTAATAAAATTTTTATTACAGCAGGCGAGCATGATCTAACCGACAATATTATTCACTTGGTATTAGCAAGAACACCCGGTGCACCGGAAGGTATTCGTGGTATCAGTATGTTTGTTGTGCCTAAATTTTTGATTAATGAGGATGGCTCATTAGGTGAACGGAACGCAGCAGAGTGCGCCAATATTGAAGAGAAAATGGGTATTCATGGCTCCAGCACTTGTGTAATGAATTTTACTGATGCAAAAGGTTATTTAGTGGGTGAGCTCAATAAAGGCATTCAAAATATGTTTGTGATGATGAATGCAGCTCGCTTAATGGTCGGTTTGCAGGGGCTTGGCGTTGCTGAGCGTGCAACACAAAATGCGATAACGTATGCAAAAGAACGTAAACAAGGGCGTCCACTGACCCGTAAGGCCGAGTCTTCATTTGATAGTGATACTATTATTGTTCACCCGGATGTGCGCCGTATGTTGTTCACCATGAAAGCATTAACAGAAGGCTGCAGAATGATGGCGTACGACACCGCTAAACATGTTGATTTATCCGAAAACCACCCTGATGAGGCAGTACGAAATGCTTCAAAGGCTCGGGTAGATTTGATGACGCCGGTGTGTAAGGCGTTTATTACTGACGTGGGTGTGGAAGTGTCAGGCCTAGGTGTGCAAGTGTATGGTGGTCATGGTTATATCAAAGAACATGGTATGGAGCAGAATATGCGTGACAGTAAGATATTCTGTATTTATGAAGGGACGAATGGAATTCAAGCGATGGACTTGGTTGGCCGCAAGCTTTCAATGAATGATGGGCAGTTACCGATTGATTTTTTTGCTGAGGTAAAAAGCGAGCTCGCCTCGGCGAGTGCTGAGATGGCATTTGTTACGCAGCCATTAACATCTGCCCTAAGTGCCCTAGAAGAAGTGACGGCTTGGTTGATTAAATCGAAAGAAGAGGATCTAAATGATTCCGCGGCAGCGGCGGTAGATTATCTACAGATGTTTGGCTTAGTTTCATTAGGGTATTATTGGCTACGAGCCGCTAAGGTTGCCAGTGGAAAAGAAGGCGTGTTCTACCAAGGCAAGTTAGCGACAGCTAATTTCTTTGCAACAAAGCTTTTGCCGCGTGTTCATGGTTTGGCTCCTGTGGTTATGTCGGGAAGCCGCTGTGTTATGGAGCCAAGTGAAGAGTTGATCGTTTAGCTTTAAACGATTTAAATTAAAAAGATAAGGCCCAGCTGTCTTCACGGGGTTTGTTTTTTCGAAGACAGTTCACAGGTTATTATTTATAAATAAAAAAAACAGGTTTCTTGTATGAATCTTTTTGATATGTCGTTGGATAAAAATCCAGCCAATTATGTCTCACTTTCGCCACTTACTTTTTTAAAGAGGGCGGCAGATGTTTATCCAAATAAAATAGCATGTATCCATGGTGAGCAGAAAATAACTTGGGCTGAGACGTATCTTCGTTGCGTTAAGTTAGCCTCGGCGCTTGCGAGCAGAGGGGTAAAAAAAGGAGATACCGTTTCAGCGATGTTGCCAAATATTCCAGCGATGTTTGAATTACACTTTGCTGTGCCAATGTTGGGCGCAGTATTACACTCAATTAATACACGTTTAGATGTTAAATCAGTTGCTTTTCAGTTGGACCATGCTGAAAGCAAAGCGGTCTTTATTGATGCTGAGTTTGCTGATGTTATGGCGACGGCAGTAAAGGAAGCCGAGGTATCCCCGCTAGTAATTGATGTGGAAGATGCAACATTTGGCTCGAGGCAGGCCATTGGCGAGGTTGAATATGAAATGCTCGTTGCTGAAGGTAATGAGACATTTCAATGGAGTTTGCCAGAAGATGAGTGGCAGTCGATTACATTGAACTATACCTCTGGAACCACGGGTAATCCAAAGGGAATTGTTTATCATCATCGCGGGGCTTACCTAAACGCACTTAATAATATAGTGACCTGGGATATGGGCAATCACCCTATTTATCTTTGGACGCTTCCAATGTTTCATTGTAATGGCTGGTGTTTCCCTTGGAGTCTTGCTGCTTCTGCGGGCACAAATGTTTGTTTGCGTAGTGTGTTACCGAAAACGATTTTTAAGCTTATTAAGTCTGAAAAAATAGATCATTTTTGTGGTGCACCGACGGTTCTCACCATGCTGATCAATACGCCAGAGAAGCATCAAAAAGGCATTGAGCACGAAGTGAAAGTTATGACCGCTGGCGCTGCGCCGCCGGCAGCGGTTATTCAGAAAATGGAAGAAATGAGTTTTAGTGTGACACATGTTTATGGGTTAACTGAAACTTATGGCCCTTGTACAGTATGTGCTTGGCATGATGAATGGGATGAGTTGCCGTCTGATGAACAAGCAGCGCTTCGAGCTCGACAAGGGGTTAGGAGCGCAATGCTGGAAGATTTAATGGTGGCGGATCCAGAAACGCTCGAACCGATGCCTAAAGATGGCGTGAGTATGGGCGAGGTATTTATGCGTGGGAATAATGTGATGAAGGGATATTTAAAAAACCCGTCAGCATCTGACGAAGCATTTAAAGGCGGTTGGTTTCACTCGGGGGATTTAGCTGTGTGGCATGAAGATGGGTATATAGACATCAAAGACCGATCAAAAGACATCATTATTTCAGGGGGTGAAAACATATCCACATTAGAAGTTGAATCTGTTTTGTACCGTCATCCAGCTATTTTAGAGGCAGCTGTTGTTGCTAAATATGATGATGTATGGGGTGAGAAGCCATGTGCTTTTGTGACCTTGAAAGAAGGTGAAAACGTCACAGAAAAAGAAATCATATCGTTTTGTAGAAAAAACTTGGCGCATTATAAAGCGCCGAAATATGTTGTATTTGGTGGCTTGCCAAAAACATCGACTGGGAAAATTCAGAAATTCACATTAAGAAAACAGGCAAACGAGATAAAGCACTAATTCGCTACCATGTTTGGAGTAATGATCAATACCAGAGAGCCCTTTAGTCTTTGGGTGCTCAAGTAAGGTTGGTATGAAAATAACCTCGAGCGGCCAATAAATTACAACCATGGCGAAAATAATACCATTTAAGAAGAAAACGCTGTCTGAAAAGCATAAAGGGGGGACGCTATGTCGAAATGGCCATCATGCATGGGCGATCGATAAAGACCAGCAATTTGATGTTAAACAAGGTAAATTGATGACTTTATACCGTTGTCGGCGGTGTAAGGTAAGTAAACAAAAGCTGATTTAACGCAGTTCTATGCTCGTTTTTTTGTGCGGTATCTGGAAAATGGGCTACAATGGCTGTGAAGTATTTACTAATATGGAGTAAGAAATGAAGATATTCAAAAACTTAGCGGCTGTTTTGGTCGTCGCATTATTTGTATCGGGCTGTGCCTCAGTTAAGACTGACAAGTGGCAAAATTGTGCTATGGCAGGTGCTGCAATTGGTGGCGCAGCAGGCGGTTTAGGTGATGATCATGATAGGTCTGATTTAATCGTTAGTGCGATAGGTGGTGCTGTCATTGGTGGGACTATTTGTGCATTAATGGCAGAAGAAGTCGCGGCTCCGGCTCCAGAAAAAGACACTGATGGTGATGGTGTTGTGGATAGCTTGGACCAATGCCCTAATACGCCAGCGGGTGCAAAAGTAGACAGCAAAGGTTGCGCATTAGATAGTGATGGCGACGGTGTTCCTGATTATAAAGATGAATGTCCAGATTCAGCTCCAGGTGCTGTAGTTAATGAACTTGGTTGCGCTATACCTCTAGTGCTTAAAGGTGTTAACTTCCATTTTGATTCAGCCGTGTTGACGGACGAAGCAAAGCAGGTTTTAGTGCAAGTTGCTGATAACTATAAAGCATATCATTCACATGTGGCTTTGCTAATTGGTGGACATACTGATTCTAAAGGACCAGCAGAATATAACTTAAACTTGTCTCAACGTCGTGCTGAAGCAGTTCGTGCGTTTTTGATTGCTGAAGGTTGCGATGAAAGTAAATTAACAGCAGCAGGTTATGGGGAAGAAAAACCATTTGCTGATAATGCAACAAAAGAAGGACGTGCACTTAACCGCCGAGTTGAGTTAACAGTAAAGTAAAACAACTTTAAGGTTGTGATAAAAACGGGGCTTTTGCCCCGTTTTTTGTGCATAAGAATAAGTCATAGAGTAGAGTGCCGATTTGGGATGTTGATCTTTGCTTCGTTTAGGTTAGAATCAACGTCTTTCGTTTAGGTTAGAATCAACGTCTAGGGATAAATTAATTGTAAAATTAAATGGAGAGAATAATGGGAATTTACAAAAAACTGACAGCATTATTTGCATCAGTAGTGTTAGTCAGTGGCTGTGCAACTGTTGAAACAGAAAGTTGGCAGAATTGTGCCATAGGCGGAGCATTATTAGGCGGTGCGGCTGGCGCATTTGTTGAAGGTGCGACAGAGGTAGGCGTTGGGGCCGTAGTGGGTGGTTCCTTAGGTAGTTTAATTTGTGGGGACGAGGCTGAAGCCGTGCCAGATGCCGAGCCTGACACAGACGCTGATGGCGTCGTTGACAGTCGTGATGAATGCGTGGGTACGCCAGCAGGGGCAGCTGTTGATAGTAAAGGTTGTAGTACAGATAGTGATAATGATGGGGTTGCTGATTATAAAGATAAGTGCCCCAACTCTGCACCTGGTGCGAAAGTAAATGCATTAGGTTGTGTGGATGCTTTAGTTTTGGAAGGCGTTAACTTTCATACGGCCTCGGCTGAGTTGACTGATTCTGCGAAAGCTATTTTACTACCCATTGCAATGGCTCATCGTAAGCATTATGCGGATGTAAACTTGTTGATAGCTGGTCATACTGACTCACAAGGTACAGATGCGTATAACCAGGATTTATCTGAAAGGCGTGCAGCATCAGTTCGTGCTTTTATGATTACACATGGTTGTGATGAAAACATGCTCTCAACAATCGGATATGGTGAAAGCAAGCCTATTGGAGATAATGCTACCTCTGAAGGGCGTGCTAAGAATCGCCGTGTGGAGATGAGCGAAAAGGAATAGTTACTTAATAAATGAAAAAACGGGGCTTTTGCCCCGTTTTTTTGTAAAAAATAAATCAATTAGTAAGGCTAGGCGTAATCTTAAAACTCAAAGGTGGCGTTACTGCCAATGAGCTCTATGCCAACGAAGTTAGGTTTATGTGCTTTTCTATGAGCTTGTCTTTGACAGGCTGGGCAAGATTAGTGTTAGCAGATACACCAAATGAGTTTATTCTGGCGGGAGTCGCTGATATTTTTATTATTTTTTCCGGTTAGGGTTGGGATTGCTTGGCTAATAAAGAACTGCGAGCTGTATGGTCGACAGAAAAATTATTTATTCGTTATTTTCCATTTTTGCGCGATGCCGCTGGACGTTTCGTTATAAATATATTGCCCATCAGATGAGAAAGCCAAGGCAATAATAGCGGCGGCCTCATTGCCCCATATAACGTCTTTTTTTGGCATCCATGTGTTAAGCAGACTGCCTGTTTTAACATCCCATAAGTCAATTCGTTGATTGGGCCTACCTGTAAGTAGGTGCTGGGAGTCGGCTGAGAACTGGCTAGCGGAAACAGTCATATACCTCATAGGAAGCTGGCTTAGTTTATCGCCAGTTTCAGTATCCCATAGTTTGGTTTTTCCTAGGGATGCATTACTCATCGCATAACGACCATCATCAGATAAAGCGACATTAAATATTTTAAAGTTTTGGCGCCATTGTTGGGTCAATTCTCCAGCTTTAAGGTCCCAGAGCTTTGCGTATTGATCATTAGCTCCTGTAATAGCGTAACGTCCGTTGTGTGATAGAGCGACAGTATTAACAAAACCATTGTGCTTGAAGCTGTAAATGATTTTTCCATAATAAAGATCGAAGTAATAGGCTTTGTTCGATTCCATACCGATAAGAGCATGTTGACCATTGCTTGAAATAGCGATATCTGTAATATTAGGAAAGTCCCAATAGCCAATAATTTTGCCACTTTTGACTTCCCATAAAGCAAGGGAGTTACTCTCAGCGGTAATGGCAAACTTATTATTAGCAGATATTGCAGTGGCGATAATGCCTTTATTGTTATCGGTGTGTTGCCAGCGGTGTAGTACGGTGTTGGTAGCTACTTCAATGAGTTGTGCTACACCATTTGTTATAGAGACAAGGGCTAGTGAACCGTCTTTAGATAGGCTTGCATTGAGTAAGCCCGCTTTATCATGCACCCATTGTTGCTCGACATCGGTCTGATATTGACACGCTTGGAGTAAAAAAATAAGGCTAATAAGATAAATGTTTTTTAAAAAAGGACTCATCTTAATAAGGGGCGTCGGGTTATTTGAAAATACGTTTTAGTTTTAGTTTTAATTTTAATTGAGCGAACAAGCTGAGTGGTTTTTTGAAGGACTCCTCCGTTATCGGCTCAATCTTGTGACCTTCCATAAAGGCTGTTAGTACCTTATTAAAAGCCTTTGGTTGTTCTAATTGTGGGCTATGACCAACGCCATGAAAGGTATGAAATCGGCAATTATCAATATGCTGTTGCATATTTTTTAGTGGTTGTAGGGGGATAACGCTATCTAAGTCACCATGCATAATTAAAACAGGGAATTTAAAGTGCTTTAGTAAATGTGTGCCATTCCATTTTTTTAACGTGGACAAAAAACCATTAAATGCTTTTATATCCATTTTAAGAGCATCTTCAACGATCAGGTTGAGATAGAATTTATTGTAGTTGAGCCTCGGCATGGCTTTTTTAAAGCTGGTCATTAACAGCTTTCGTTTTAAACCAATAGTGCCTAGGAAGTGAAAGATATGTTCGGGTGAAAAAAAAGAGCCCTGGTTGGAAATATTTTTTAATGATGCCATGCCTTCAGCAGGGGCAGGAGCAACCAAGGTTAAGGTAATAATTCGATCAGCATTAGTGCCTGCTAACTGTTGGGCGACAGCACCGCCTAATGAATGACCAACAAGGTGAAATTTATCTAGCTTTAGTTGGTCGGCAAACTGCAGAATGTCTTCGCTGAGCGTTTCTATATCGTAGCCACTGCTAGTGACTTCACTGTCACCACAACCCCTGAAATCGGGTGCGTACCCTTGGAAGCCATTAGGCAACTGTTGTAAAAAAGGTTGCCAATAATGCCAACTGCCAAAATTGCCATGTAGCAGGATAATGGGTATATCGCCGTTTGATTGGTGCTCGTAATGGACGTTAAGGTGTTCAAGTTGAATAAAAGGCATAGTGTTAGTGAACCCAGTTCAATTTATTGTGTAAGGAAACAACGGAGCCAATAATAATTAAAGTAGGTGGTTTTGGTTTAAGCTGGTCCACTTTATCGGCGATATGTAATAAATCAGAAATGATGACGCGGTGATCTGCTGTTGTGCCTTTTTGAATGAGGGCGACAGGGGTGCTGCCTGATAATTGTCGTTCAATAAGTTTTTCACTAATTTGCCGAAGTCCAATTAGCCCCATATAAATCACAATAGTTTGGTTGGGTTTGGCCAGTTGGTCCCAGTCTAAATTGACCGTATTGTCTTTTAAATGCCCCGTGACAAACATGCATGATTGCGCGTGATCTCGATGAGTGAGTGGGATGCCTGAGTAACTGGCGCACCCAGATGCAGCTGTGATACCGGGAACCACTTCAAAAGCGATGCCTTCATCGATAAGCGTTTCAATTTCTTCACCACCGCGACCGAACATAAACGGGTCGCCACCCTTTAGTCGTACAACACGGTTGCCTTCTTTGGCCATTTTTATTAATAAGGCGTTTATGCCTTCTTGCGGCACACTATGTTTGCTGCGTTGTTTACCGACGTATATACGCTCAGCATCGCGACGGGATAAGTTTAGGACTTCGTTAGATACAAGACGGTCGTAGATAATGATATCTGCCAATTGAAGTAACCTTAACGCCTTTAATGTCAATAATTCAGGGTCGCCTGGGCCTCCGCCTACAAGATAAACCTTGCCGTTGGTAGCGACATCAGGTGCTTTATGTAGAGCCTGCAGCAAGCCTTTTTTAGCCTCTTCATGCTGCCCTTGGTAACTGAGTTCGGCGACAGGGCCATTGAAAATAGTTTCCCAGAAAATGCGTCGTTGCTTGATGTTGGAGAAATGATCTTTCACAGCCTGACGGCATTCGGCAGCAAGGCTTGCTAATTTCCCTAAAGATTGTGGGAGCAGCGTTTCAAGCTTTGCACGCATTAAGCGAGACAAGACAGGCGCAACACCGCCACTTGAGATGGCGATGGTCATCGGAGAGCGGTCAACAATGGCAGGAAAAATGAAGCTACATAATTGAGGTTGATCTACAACGTTAACGGGAATGTTGTTTGCCCATGCTTCAGAGGAGACTTGAGCATTTGTTTGTTCGTCATTGACGGCGCAGATAACTAGATGAAAGTCGAGGGTGTCAGTTGGTTTAAAAGCTCGGTTAATATGGTGTATTTGCTGATCAGTAGCCAACTGAGATAATTCGTCTGATAGCGTTGGAGCAATAACAGTGACATTGGCGCGAGCCTCTAATAACAGGCGAGCTTTTCGAGTAGCCACTGAGCCCCCGCCAACTAGTAGACAGTTTTGTTTATCAAGTTTATGAAAAAGCGGAAGGTAATCCATGGTCTATTTTAACTCTGAATGTCGAAAACAGGTAGTTAGGTGATCATTAACAAGGCCAGTAGCCTGCATGAGCGAGTAACAAATAGTTGGGCCAACAAAACTAAAGCCCCTTTTTTTTAAATCACGACTTAGTCGACTGGACATGTCTGTTTCGTTCGGCACTTGTTCGGGTCGCTCCCATTGGTTGATAAGTGGCTGATGGTTTACATACTGCCATAAGTAATTAGAAAAGCTACCAAACTCTTTTTGTGTCTTTATAAAAGCAATAGCATTTTTGACACTGGCTTTTATTTTAAGTTTATTACGTATGAGTCGTTCGTCTTGTAGTAGGTGATTTACTTTTTTGTCGCTATACTTCGCGACGATAGCTGGGTCAAAATGATCATACAGCTCACGGTAAGCTTCACGTCGTTGTAGCACTGTTGACCAACTAAGGCCTGCTTGAGCGCCTTCAAGAATCAGGTATTCAAATAATTTGTGTTCGTCTGTTAAGGGTACGCCCCATTCTTGATCGTGATACAGAATATCGAGTGGTTTTTGGGCCCAAGGGCAACGTGTCTTATCACCCATGGGTTATCGCAAGGTAATAATTGGCCAATCGTTTTTAATGGCGTGATGCTTCAGTTGTTCATCTGGGTCAACAGCCACGGGGTGGGTGACTTTTTCCAATAGGGGAATGTCATTATGTGAATCGCTGTAAAAAGTGCTATTACTGAGGTCGGCCTGATTATCAGCAAGCCATTGTGTTAACCGGGATACTTTCCCATCTTGATAGCAAGGAGTGTCAACATATTCTCCAGTATATCGACCATCAACGAACTCGGGCTCTGTTGCCAATACTGTTGGGATGCCGAAAAGCTTCACAATAGGTTCGGTAACAAAACGATTGGTGGCGGTAATTACCATTAAGGTATCGCCTTTATTACGGTGTTCTTCAACTAGGTCCTGCGCTGCGGTTAGTATCAAAGGGCGAATTTTTTCATCAATAAACTGCTCGCGCCACTGATGCAGCTTTTCAACGGGGTGATCGGCAAGAAATGATAATGCAAAACTCAGGTACTCATCGATATCCAGCTTACCTTGACAGTAATCGTTGTAGAACTGGGTGTTTGCTTTTGCGTAATCATCGCCATCGACGAGTTTTTTCTCAACAAGAAACTCGCCCCAAAGGTGGTCACTGTCGTCACTAATTAAGGTATTGTCGAGGTCAAAGATGGCAAGGCTCATGGGCGTATTATGTTTACAAGTAGGTTATGAGGGGTACATCAATGTTGCTAGAGGCGCTAGCCCCCATTAATGTGATTTAACTGTAAGTCTGACATAAATATTGGTGATTCCCAATCATTTTGTTATGGATGGTCGCACTGTGTCTAAACGTGGCTATAATAATCAATATTAAATTTTAGTTTAACAAATGAATCATGATTGATGACGATGGCTACCGACATAATGTTGGCATCATTTTATGTAGCCAACACAATAAATTGTTTTGGGCACGGCGTGCGAATCAAAGTGGTTGGCAATTTCCTCAAGGCGGCATGAATGAGGGTGAAACTCATGAAGAGGCGATGTATCGTGAGTTGTATGAGGAGATTGGTTTAAAACCCGAGCATGTTGAAGTTGTTGGAAAAACAAGAGAGTGGGTTTATTACGACTTACCTAAACGTTATGTTCGTAGGGATCGTTCACCAGTGTGTAGAGGTCAAAAGCAGATTTGGTTTATGTTAAGGCTGGTGGGTGAAGAAAAACATATTACATTTGATAAAACGGAGACACCAGAATTTGATAGCTGGCGCTGGGCTGATTATTGGGAGCCGGCTTTCGATGTTGTGTATTTCAAGCGTAATGTGTATTTAAGTGCATTAACCGAAATGTGGTCTTTTTTATTCCCGGGGATTACGCCTAATATTTTTAAAAAATAACTAATACCCAGCAGAGTTTTGATCGAGGTTATTGGGGGTGGTTGCTAGTCTGATAACATCCGTGTGTATCCCGCCACTGGTTGTTAAGCTCAGCCAACGATAACCAGGTGCTATATTGTCTATAGCAAACTCTTGGCTAAAAGGCTTAAATTGGAAGCAGGTCGATGGTGTTGAGTAGACGGGACTACCCGCAATGGTACTGCTGAACGATTGGTGGACGTGCCCATGAATAATGCCTTGCACGCTTGGGTTGTTCTCGATTAAATAAAGAAGAGACGCTGGGTTTGCAACGCACATACTATCTAGCCATTGGCTGCCGACAGGCTTTAATTGATGATGCAAACAGATGAGCACATGCTTAGCGGGATGAGCATCGATTTCTTGCTGGAGGTTGGCTACCTCCTGCTCGTCTAGAGTCCCGCCTTCTTCACCGGGTGTTTCAGAGTTGAGAAATGCAAAGAGCCATTGTTTATGATGTAAAAAAGGCTGGTACATCACGGGTGGTGTTGAAAACAGACTGGTTAAGGTGCTGGAGGTGTCATGATTGCCAGGAAGCACGTAACACGGGATGCCGAGCTTTTTTAAATGCTCAATCAGGCGTTGGTAAGACTGAATGGAGCCGTCTTGGCTTAGGTCGCCAGTGAGAAAAATAAGGTCGGGTGGCCAGCTTTGTTGTTGTGCTAGGCTTAAAATGGACAGAAAGCTCTCTTCAGTGTTAACTCCTACCAATTGATCATCAACAGACGCCATCAGGTGCATATCAGTCAGTTGGAGAACTTTTATGCTCGAAGGTTCGCAATGAGCAGATGAGAAAACGTTAGCTTTTTTCAAGAATCTTTTGGAACAATTTAAAGTTTCTCTAAGTATAGCCGCTGATTTTAAAATTGCGCTGAGAAAGAATAGATCCTTAAGCGATTTTTTTAATCATCACCATTGAGCGGCGAGTTTGGTTGTAACGGAGGCGTTTCTCGGCCGGTAAATCATTCAGGGTGGCGGGAGAAAACCCTTTTTCTGCGAACCAATGGCTGCTTTGTGTTGTGAGAACAAACAAGTGGGTTAACCCATGGCTGCGAGCTTTATTCTCTATCATGCTCAATAAATATTCGCCCCGTTCCCCAGTGCGGTAATCGGGGTGAACAGCTACGCAAGCTAACTCGCCCATCAGCTCATCGGGGTATTCGTACAGGGCTGCGCAAGTTGTTATTAAGCCATCTTGTTCAATCACATGAAATTTATTAATATCCATTTCAATGGCTTCACTAGGGCGGTAGGCAAGAAGGCCTTTTTCTTCTAAGGGCCGAATAAGTTCGATAATACCATGGAGGTCATTAATGGTAGCGGGGCGTGCGTCTTCAAAGGGCTGAATGCTGATCAGTGTGCCTGAGCCTTGCCGAGTAAACAGTTCTAGTTGCAGCCCACCATTAATATTTCGGTCAATTAGGTGAATTCGCTTTACACCTAACTGGCTGGCGCGAATGGCTTCTTGCAAGTGCAAGTAAGCATCGTCTAGTTGATTGTCAGAGGACGTTAATAGGGCTTGTGCTTGCTCGGTAGTTAATTGACGAATGAGTTTGTTTTTCTTGGTGAGAATCTCCGCTCGCTCGGTCATTATGATGAGTTTATCAGCTTTTATTTCGGTCGCTATTTCGGTTGCTATTTCTTCACTACGTAAATTAAAGACCTCACCGGCGGGTGAATACGCCAAGGGCGAAATAAGAACAATTTGGCCTGCATTCAGCGTTTTAGAAATGGTTTCGTTATTAACGCGGCGCACAGCCCCTGTAAACTGGTAGTCAACCCCATTAATAATACCGAGTGGTTTTGCAACGATAAAATTTCCAGAAGCAATATTAATGGTCGAGCCAGAAGAGGCGAGATTGGCTAGACGAGTTGATAGCTTAGCTTCAATATTAGTATGTGTTGTTCCTGCGGCCTCTTTTGCTAATTCAAGGGTTAGCTTATCTGTGACTCTAAGGTGTTGAAAAACACGGCTAGGGTGCTGGTGTTCATGTAGTTTCTTCTCTAGCTGGGTGCGGATACCGTGAACTAGGATAAGACGAATACCTAAGCTATGAAGTAACGCAATATCCTCCATTAATGTTGAGAATAATGTGTCATCGATAGCATCACCGCTAAAGTTTATGACAAATGTTTTCCCCCGATGGGCATGAATATAAGGGGCCGTATTCCTAAACCAATTAATAAATTGATGAGGGGCTATCGGCTCACCTTTGCCAAACCGAGGGAGGGGATTATGTTTACCTTGCTCGAGGGGTATATTCAGTTCGTTGGCTGCGTCGATAATGCTCTTCATGGCAGAAGAGGGCACTCGCCCATCGGTACCATGCTTGCTTTTTGGGTAAGTCCAACGGTAAATAGTGGCGGGGTCTTTATTAATGGCCTTAGCTAGCTGCTTTACGCCCCCAAATTGCCGAATAATAAAATTTGCATCATCTTCCATGCGGGAATATTATATTTTTATTGCATTAATTGCAAAAATATTAATTTTTTGCAATTAAAAGCCTATTTTATGCAAATATTAGAGATTAATTTTTGCATAAAGTTGCAATAAGGCGTTATTTGATCCGCAGGAATGTATTCATTGGCTTGGTGAGCCTGGTCAATGTTCCCTGGTCCGACGACGAGGGTCTCAAGGCCAAGTCTATTAAGAAAAGGTGCTTCTGTGCCAAAGGCAACTGCTTCGGCTTTTTTGCCAGTCAGAGACTCGACCATTTGAGTCAGTTTTGCATTAGCGGCTGTTTCAAAGGCCGGTACGCCAGCAAAAATAGGGCGATGAGCTAGCGTCAGTTTACTGTCGATAGAAAGTATGTTGTTGAGACGTTTTTGCAGGTCGGCCCTTAACGTGTCGATATCCATGCCCGGTAGTGGTCTGATATCTATTTGAGTTTCGCAGTGCGAGCAAATTCTGTTGGGGTTGTCGCCACCATGTATAGATCCGATATTCATCGTTGGTGAGGTTATAGCAAAACTTGGGTTTTGGTGTTTGCGTTGTAAGTCATCACGCCATTTTAATAACTCGTTGATGACTTTATGCATCCCTTCGGTGGCGCTAGCGCCTAAATTAGGGTTGCTAGAGTGGCCAGCTTGCCCGGTAACAACAAGAGACTCCATCATCACACCTTTATGCATGCGAATGGGTGTTAACCCAGTGGGTTCGCCAATAATGGCATACTTAGCATGATGGAACTGTTTTTTGGTGAGTGCTTGAGCCCCAGTCATTGCGCTTTCTTCGTCTGCAGTGGCCAGTATTGTCAGTGGTCGTTTGAAATCCTTAGGATTAAAGCGTGAAGCAACATCGATAGCCAGCGCGAAAAAAGACTTCATGTCAGTACTGCCTAAGCCATAGAAATGGTTGTTTTTCTCGGTAAGTTTAAAGGGGTCTTGTTGCCAGTGATGTTCATCATAAGGCACTGTATCGGTATGCCCGGAAAGGACCAGGCCATCTGCGCCTTTGTGGCTAGGGCCGATGGTGGCGATGAGATTGGCTTTTCCGGGGTGGTTTGAAAGCGGTTCAACTGAGACAGTGAAGCCAAGGTTTTCTAACCAATCGGCCAGTAAGTGAATAACTGGAAGGTTGCTCTGGTCGAGCGACTGATTAGTGCTGCTGACTGATGGCGTGCCAATTAAGGCACGCATCATGTCAAGCATATTAAGTGGTGTGATCAAGGCTTATGAGTACAAGCCAAAAAGGAGTGGGATCATCCTAATTAGCTGGTTTTATCAGTCACAGCGCCTTCTGAAGCTGAACTGACCAATTTTGCATATTTGGAAAGAACGCCACGTGTGTAACGCGGTTTAGGTTGTTTCCAATTTGCAAGACGTTGTTGAATGACTTCATCGTCTAGGTGCAGACGTAACTCATTTTTTACGCTATCAATCGTAATCGTGTCGCCATCTTCAACAATAGCGATAGCCCCACCTTGAAACGCCTCGGGAGTGATATGGCCCACAACAAAACCATGTGTTCCACCAGAAAAACGGCCATCAGTGATAAAGGCAACTTTATCGCCCAGTCCTCTGCCCATAATGGCTGATGTTGGCGCTAACATTTCTCTCATGCCAGGGCCGCCTTTAGGCCCTTCGTAGCGAATAACCAAAACATCACCTTCCTTGATGGATCCACTAAGGATGCTGGCCATCGAATCTTCTTCAGAGTCGAAGACGCGAGCGGTTCCTGTAAAACCAAGACCTTCTTTGCCGGTAATTTTAGCGACAGCGCCTTCGGAGGCAAGGTTACCGTGAAGGACAACGAGGTGACTGTCTTTCTTGATGGCATTGTCTAGCGAATGAATAACATCTTGATCATCTGGGTAAGGCGCAACATCAGCTAAGTTTTCAGCTAGCGTTTTACCGGTAACGGTTAAACAATCACCATGCAATAAACCAGCATCTAAGAGTATTTTCATTAATGGTTGAATGCCACCAATTTCAATTAGTTCACCCATGGAATATTTTCCACTGGGTTTTAAGTCGGCGACCATTGGCACGCGTTTACCGATTTCGGTAAAGTCGTTTAATTTAAGGTCAACGTTGGCGCTATGTGCCATTGCTAATAGGTGAAGAACAGCATTGGTTGATCCGCCTAGGGCAATCACAACGGTAATAGCGTTTTCAAAGGCTTTACGGGTCATGATATCGCGAGGCTTGATGTCGAGCTCTAGTAATTTTAAAACAGCTTTACCGGCATCTTCACAATCTTTTTTCTTGTCCGTTGAAATAGCTGCTTGAGCAGAACTGTTCGGCAAGCTCATGCCCATCGCTTCAATAGCAGAGGCCATGGTGTTTGCGGTGTACATGCCTCCGCATGAGCCAGCACCAGGAATCGCTTTTGATTCGATGGCGTGCAATTCGTCGTCATCAATCAGGTTATTTGCACGAGCGCCTACGGCCTCAAAAACTGAGATGACATCTAATTTACGTTGTTTATGACAGCCCGATAAAATAGTACCGCCGTAAACAAAAATAGCTGGGCGATTTAGACGCGCTAATGCAATCATGCAACCGGGCATGTTTTTATCACAACCACCAATAGCAACAACACCATCAAAACCTTGACAGCCAACTACAGTTTCAATCGAATCGGCGATCACTTCACGAGACGTCAGCGAGTACTTCATGCCTTCGGTGCCCATTGAAATACCATCAGAAATGGTGATGGTGTTAAAAATAACCCCTTTACCACCGGCTGCATTAACGCCTTTGGCTGCGTCATCGGCTAGGCCATTAATGTGCATATTACACGGGGTCACCATTGCCCATGTGGAGGCGACGCCGACTTGTGGTTTTTTGAAATCTTCATCATTAAAGCCAACCGCATGAAGCATTGCACGACTCGGTGCGCGTTCCATACCATCCACTACTTGGGAGGAAAATTTTCTGCTATCGTTCTTTTTGTCTGACATATTGTGCTCGTATAAGTTGGGTTAATTAGAATGAAGATTGCCAAGATGATTTTTTACGCCAACTAACTTTTGGAAGTATAAAACCAAGGATAATACCAAGTAGTAAGACGCCGGAGCCGACTAGGAACCAATCTAACGCGTCACTATTTATCAGCATATCATTTTCTCTTTTCAGGCTTTCTAGTTCGCGTTCAATCGTTACGACGCGTTGTTGAAGCTGGTTACGTTCTTCAAGAATTTGCACGGCATTACTGGAGGTTTCCTTTAATTGTGCTAATTCACGTGATAATGCAGTGTTGATTTCTTTTAACTCAGATGTTTCGGTATCTAGGCTGCCTTTTTCTGAGCTCAGCTGAGTCAATTGTTGGCTGGTATCGCTGAACTTGGTTTTAAGCGCTGCCAGCTCGGCTTCAGCCTTGGCTAAACGAGATTTGGCTGAAGGGGTTTTGTTTAATAACCGTGATAAAACCCAGCCTTCGCGCGAGTTACCTAGTTTGATTTTTGAATAACCGGATGGTCGGTCAGTCTCGATCACGTTGACCATTTTGCCGCTTTTTAGTGTGGCGATAATACGGTGCTTAGAGCTTTTGCCAGAGCGAACCATGATTTCGAGCTCATCTGAGACATAAGCGGGTTGCGCCATGATGGCAGTACTTGTTAAAAGAGTGAGGATCAATAGTATTTTTTTCACAAAACGACCTTTATAAGTAAGGATTGGATTCATTATTCCATTAAAAATTCTAGTAGTGCTTTTTGAGCATGCAAGCGATTTTCAGCTTCGTCCCAAACAACACTTTGTTTTCCGTCAAGCACTTCTGGGCTAACCTCTTCGCCACGGTGAGCAGGTAAACAATGCATAAATAAAGCATCAGGCTTGGCAACAGACATCAGTGCTGAATTAACTTGATACTCTTTGAAGGCTTGCTCGCGTACTTTTTGCTCTTCTTCTTGCCCCATGCTGGCCCAAACATCGGTGACAACAAGGTCAGCGTCACGGGCGGCTAGTTTAGCATCTTGAAAAAGTTCTACATGACTAGCCGTGGCGGAAAGTAAGGCTTGCTCTGGTTCGTAACCGACCGGGCAGGCAATAGTGAGTTGGAAGTCGAGTAATTTTGCCGCATTCATATATGATTGGCACATATTGTTTCCATCACCAACCCAGCACACACGTTTCCCTTTGATATCGCCACGTAATTCAAACCAGGTTTGTAAATCGGCCAATAACTGACAAGGGTGGAAACGATCGGTTAAGCCATTGATCACAGGCACTTTGGAGTTGCTTGCAAATGTAGTCACGGTTTCGTGGTTGTTGGTACGTAACATGATACCGTCTACCATGCGGGAAATTACACGCGCAGAATCTGCAATGGGTTCGCCTCGTCCTAGTTGCGTGTCGCGAGGGGACAAAAATAATGCGCTACCACCGAACTGCGTCATGCCGGTTTCAAATGAGATGCGAGTGCGGGTTGATGATTTTTCAAAAATCATCGCGAGAACTTTATTCTTTAAGGGCTCATGAATAATGCCATCAACACGCATTTTTTTTAATTCGATAGCGCGCTGGATGATTGAGCGTAACTCGTCGGCGCTTAAATCGTTCAGGGTAATAAAATGACGTGGTTTCACCATAATAGATACTTTACAGAAAGAATGGGTTAGTGGGCAATAATCAAGTCGCTAACCAATGTGGTTATTTGTGCGGCTTCATCATCGCTAATAGTGAGCGGCGGCAGTAATCGCACCGTATTGCCGGCGGCTACATTAATGAGTAACTTCTTTTCAAGCGCTTTATTGACCAAGTCCAAACAGGGGGTTGATAGCTCAATGCCAATCATTAGCCCTTTTTGCCTAATCTCTACAACGTGCTCGCAGTGTTTTAGGTTTAACTTAAATGCTTCAGCCATTTGAGTGCCTAGCTGGGTGGCGCGGCTGGCGAGTTGATCACGTTCTACAATTTCAATAACTTTTAAAGCAGCAGCGCAGGCGAGTGGGTTGCCACCAAATGTTGAGCCATGGCTGCCAGCAGTGAGCAAGCCGGTGGCTTTTTTAGACGTCAGGCACGCACCAATAGGTACGCCATTTCCTAAGGCCTTGGCCATTGTAACAACGTCGGCTTGGATGCCATTTTGTTGGCTGGCTAAGAAGCTGCCGGTGCGGCCAACACCAGTTTGCACTTCATCCAGCATAAGTAGCCAGTCATTCTTTTCGCACAAGTCACTTAATTTATTAAGGTAGTCTGCGCTAGGAATGTTAACCCCACTTTCACCTTGGATGGGTTCAACAAGCACAGCGACGATATTGGGCAACTGTTTTGAAAGCGTGTCGAGAGCGTTGATGTCGTTGTATGGGGCATGATAAAAGCCCTCTGGAAGCGGCGAGAAGCCCTCTTTTATTGCCAAATTACCAGTTGCTGTTAGGGTCGCTAATGTACGGCCGTGAAAGCTTTTATCCATAGTAACGATAATAGGGTTTTGGATATTTTTGCTGTGAGCAAAGCGACGGGCTATTTTAATAGCGGCTTCATTAGCTTCTGCACCTGAATTAGCAAAAAAAACATCATTCATGCCAGTGAGCTCGCAAAGCTTGTCAGCCAGTTTTTCTTGTTTATCAATATAATAAAGGTTCGAGGTGTGCATTAGCGTATGGGCTTGATCACTGATGGCACTAGCGACCTCTGGGTGAGCATGACCTAAACCACAAACAGCAATGCCTGATAGAGCATCAAGGTATTTATTGCCGTTTTCGTCCCACAGCCAAGCTCCTTCGCCTTTGAGAAAGCGAACCGGCATTGAAGCGTAAGTTGGCATAATATGGTGGTGCATAACGAACCTTATCAAGTTGTATTATGGTACAAAAACAAAGGCAGCCAAATCTGGCTGCCTATTTTGTTGATCTATCATTATAATTCTCTATATGAAAATCAGCAACTAATCAACTATGGATGCCATTGAGTTAAGTATCTTTTCAAGTCGAATTGAGTCTATTTGCGATGAAATGGGGGCCGTTTTACAGAGGGCAGCCTTTTCGCCAAACATAAAAGATCGTTTGGATTTTTCATGCGCAATTTTTGATGAGCAAGGTCAATTGTGTGCGCAAGCTGCCCATATTCCCGTTCATTTAGGCAGTATGGCGTACGCAATGCAAGATATTGTTGAGCAGGTAGATTGGCAGCCTGGTGATATGCTGGCACTTAATGACCCTTACTTAGGTGGAACGCATTTGCCTGACGTGACGCTGGTATGCCCTGTATATATGAATGGGAGGCGAGTTGGATTTGTTGCTAATCGTGCACATCATGCCGATATAGGTGCCGAATCGCCAGGTTCTATGCCATTGGCAACGCATTTAGATGAAGAGGGGCTGGTTATTTCACCGACAAAGATTATGCGAGGTAACCAAGTATCTGCGGAGTTTGAACAAATAAAGCAGGCATTACGTCATACGATTGAATCCACTGGAGACTTTAATGCGCAAATCAGTGCAAACCAGCGAGGGGCGCAAAGATTATTGTCTGTTGTGGAGGACATGGGTGCTGAGAAATATGAGCGGGCATTAACACACCTTAATGAGTATGGTGATCGTTTGATGTTGCAATTATTACAGCGTATTCCAGTCGGAGTTTATCATTTTGAGGATGTCATGGATGATGATGGTCTAGGTGCTAAAGATATCAAGATCAAACTCAGTTTAACAATCAATAACAGCGAGGTTATTGCTAACTTTGCGGGTACGGCCAGCCAGGTGGCAGGTAATATCAATTGTCCTTTATCAGTAGTGGCGGCGGCTGTTTACTACGTCTTCAGATGCTTAATGCCAGTTAATACTCCGGCGTGCTTTGGTGTTTATCGTCGAATTAAAATAATAGCGGAACACGGTTCGTTCATTAATGCGATAAAGCCTGCTGCCGTGGCAGCTGGGAATGTGGAAACCAGCACGCGATTGGTGGATGTGGTGATCGGCGCGTTAGCGCAGGCTGTTCCAGAAGAGCTTCCGGCCGCTAGCCACGGCAGCATGAATAATGTGGCAATGGGCGCTAAAGCTGAGGGTGTTAGTTGGAATTACTATGAAACGATTGGTGGTGGAATGGGCGGGGGCGCCCTGTTTGATGGTTTGTCGGCGGTGCAAACACACATGACCAATACCCTAAACACGCCTATTGAGTCTTTAGAGATGCATTACCCTCTGAGGGTTAAGCGTTATCAGGTCCGCAGAGGGTCGGGTGGAGAAGGAAAAACTAAAGGTGGCAATGGGTTGATTAGAGAAATAGAGTTCTTGAAACCGGCGCATATTACTTTGTTAACAGAACGAAGGAGGCATAAACCATGGGGGGTATTAGGTGGGCAGGCAGGAAAGTGTGGTGAAAACTGGCTAAATGAAACGCGTTTAGCCGCAAAAGTTAGCGTGGATGTTAGTGTGGGTGACTGCTTGGCAATTAAAACACCGGGCGGTGGAGGCTATGGAGTTTAGACTTATTCTAAATATTCAGGGTATAATTCAAGAAATTGTTTTTAAAAGGTGTCGATATGTCTGTAAATGAACGAATAGAAGATCAACTAAAAAATCACGCCGTTTTATTGTATATGAAAGGCACGCCGTATTTTCCGCAGTGTGGCTTTTCGAGTAAGGCGGTGCAAATTTTACAAGCATGTGAAGTCGAATTTGCTTACGTTAATATTTTTGATGATGACGAAATACGCGAAGGCCTGAAAGAATATTCAAGCTGGCCAACATTCCCTCAGCTTTATGTGAACGGCGAATTAGTCGGAGGTGCTGATATTATGATTGAAATGTTTGAAAGCGGAGAGCTGAAAACTATGCTGGATAAAATTAAGGCTGCTTAGCAAAGGCATCCCATTGATTAACGATCTTACAAAATAAAATAGCGGTTTGCTCGGCGTCATATAGCGCCGAGTGGGCTTGCTCACTATCCCAGTCCATGCCAGCGGCTTTGGCGGCCTTAGCTAATACCGTTTGGCCGTATGCGAGCCCACCTAAAGTAGCCGTATCAAATGTGCTAAAAGGGTGAAAAGGATTTCGTTTGATTTGTGTGCGTTCTACCGCGGCATTCATAAAACCAATATCAAAAGCAGGGTTGTGCCCAACCAAAATAGCACGGGTGCATTGTTGTGCTTTTACAGCTGCCCTTACGGGGGCAAATAACTTCCTAAGAGCTTCTTTTTCATCAATTGCTAGGCGGAAAGGGTGATACGGGTCAATACCGTTGAACTTTAATGCAGCAGGGTCAAGGTTAGCGCCTTCAAAGGGGATGATGTGCTCACGATGAGATGATTCAATAATAAGCTGCCCCGATTCGTCCATAGCGGGAATGACAACTGCCATTTCAAGCAAAGCATCTGTTGTGGCATTAAATCCGGCGGTTTCAAGGTCAACGATGACTGGTAGATAACTACGAAAACGATTGGCCATCGTGTTTACATCAGAATTTAGCATTTTCTCTAGACTAACAATTTAGGAATATTTCGCTATAATAAGTCAAGCAGCCTTTGGCGGCTTTATAAAGTTGCATTAAAAATTACTAAGAAAGAGTTCTCATGAGATTATCGGTGTGTTTTAGAAAAGGAATTGTGTGTATGTTTGTTGCCATGGCGGCTTTATTGTCCGGCTGTGCATCGCTAACCTCACAAGAAGAAAATGACCCTTTAGAGTTTGTGAATAGGGGGGTGTACAAGTTTAATCAAAAAGCAGATGAATATGTTCTTGAGCCTGTTGCAAAAGGTTACCAGTATGTAACACCTGATATTGTCGACCAAAGCATTACGAACTTCTTTAGTAATTTAGATGACGTGGTGGTATTTGTTAATGACATTCTACAGCTTAAGTTTAATCAAGCCTTGTCGGATGGTGGTCGTGTGCTAGTTAACACAACGGTGGGTGTGCTTGGTTTTGTTGATATGGCTACTGACATGGGGATGCCAAAAAACAATGAAGATTTTGGGCAAACATTAGGGGCTTACGGCGTAGGCACAGGGCCATATGTTGTGCTGCCTATTTTAGGGTCAAGTACGTTGCGTGACACGCTAGGTATTTATGCAGATACGTTTGTTGACCCTATTCAGCAAATTGATGATTCTGATGCAAGGTGGGCGACGATGGTGCTCAAAGGTGTAGATACCCGCGCTGATTTGATTAGAGCAAAGAAAATTGCAGACCAAGCTGCGTTAGACCCATATGAGTTTGAAAGGAGTGCGCACTTCCAGCGTCGTAATTATTTAATTTACGATGGAAACCCTCCGTTGGATGATGAAGATATTTTCGATGACGAATAATTAGAGTACACAAAAAAGCCCCGTTTAAACGGGGCTTTTTTTATTGCTTTAGCTACAGCCTAAAGGTTATTTTATTTTCCACTGTAAAGGGGTTTCCTGACGAAAAGGCGTTAACGATTGTGTGCCAAAAGAATAGCTAGGCGGTGCTTGCCAGCTTTCTTTGCTGAGTGTCAACGTCTGTTTGTTTCTTGGTAAGCGATAAAAATCGGGCCCATAAAAACTACTGAACCCCTCCAGCTTATTTAGAGCGCCTTCTTTCTCAAAGGCCTCTGCATAAAGCTCAATAGCGGCATAAGCAGTAAAGCAACCTGCGCAGCCGCACTGGTTTTCTTTAGCCGTTGTTGCGTGGGGGGCGCTGTCGGTGCCTAAAAAGAATTTCGGGTTGCCACTGGTGGCCGCTTTAATCAATGCTTGCCTATGTGTTTCACGTTTTAAGATGGGTAGGCAGTAATTGTGTGGACGGATGCCGCCCGCTAATAAGTCGTTACGGTTGAAAAGGAGGTGTTGTGGTGTCAACGTGGCGGCGGTGTAGTTGTTTTCAAGTACAAAATCAACGGACTGCTGCGTTGTGGCATGTTCTAAAACAATGCGTAGCTCAGGAAATGTCTTTCTGATAGAGGTAAGGTATTTATCGATAAAGGCTTTTTCCCGGTCAAAAATATCAATATCTGTATCGGTGACCTCTGCATGGACCAATAACGGGAGATCATGTTTTTGCATTTCTTCTAACACAGGAAAGAGTGCAGATACATCTGCGACACCGTTAGATGAGTTAGTGGTGGCGCCTGCGGGGTATAGTTTTGCTGCAAAAATATAGTCACTTTGGCTGGCCTGTTTGATGTCTTCGATCGAGGTGTCGTTGGTGAGGTAGATCGTCATCAATGGTTGAAAGCTGCTTTTTTCTGGTAAAGCGTCTAAAATTCGTTGTCGATAAGCACTGGCTCGTTCAGCATTAACAATAGGTTGTGCCAAATTAGGCATCACAATGGCACGTTGAAACTGCCGGGCACTAAAAGCAACCGTTGTGTTGAGGGCGGGGCCGTCGCGTAAATGTAAATGCCAATCGTCTGGTTTAGTAATGGTCAGTTGAGTCGTCATATTTGTATCAATCGCATGATGAAGCTATAAAAGTGCGTTTATTTTACATACATTGCTTGCTATAGACCTCGTAAATCATTGAAAATACCCAGTTGTGTTTAGTGCAAGCGTATAACAAGAACAACCGATCAGTATTTGGAGTGAAAGAAATATGCCTATATATGAATACCAATGCGATGCATGTAAGCATCGTTGTGAAGCATTGCGTAAAATAAGTGATGCGCCATTAACAAAGTGCCCTGAATGTGGGGAAGATGCATTGAGCAAGCTTATGTCAGCCTCAGGCTTTCGTTTAAAAGGCGACGGCTGGTATGAAACAGACTTTAAAAGTGGAAAAAAGAAGAATTTAGCAGAAGGCTCATCAAAAAAGTCGAGCGAGACTAAATAATTACAGGCCTTTTCTGAAAAAGGTATATCTAGCGTGATAACTGTCAGGCTACTCAAAAAAACATAACGGTAAGGAAATAAAGATGATGCGTAGTCATTATTGTGGTGACATTAACGAAAACCACTTAGGGCAGGAAGTTGAGATTTGTGGTTGGGTACATAGACGGCGCGACCATGGTGGCGTCATTTTTATCGATTTACGTGACCGTGAAGGTATTGTACAAGTGGTGTTTGATCCAGATCGCGCTGATTCTTTTGCCATTGCCGAAAGCGTGCGTGGTGAGTATGTATTAAAACTAAAAGGCCGTGTTCGCCCGCGACCAGAAGGTACTATTAACCCTAAAATGAAAACCGGTAAGGTTGAGTTATTAGGGTTAGAGCTAGAAATTCTTAATCGTTCAGAAACCACGCCAATTCAAGTTGATGGCGATATTGAAGTGAACGAAGAAACGCGTTTACGTTACCGTTATATAGATTTGCGTCGCCCAGAAATGCTAGAAAAAATTCGCTTGCGACGCGATGTAACGCTTAATTTACGTCGCTTTTTAGAAGACGAGGGTTTCTACGAAATTGAAACGCCTTTCTTAACAAAAGCAACGCCGGAAGGTGCGCGTGATTACTTGGTGCCGAGCCGTACGCATGAGAATAGTTTTTTTGCCCTGCCTCAATCGCCACAGTTGTTTAAGCAGCTGCTTATGATTGCTGGTATGGATCGCTACTATCAAGTTGTACGTTGCTTTCGTGATGAAGACCTTAGAGCGGATCGTCAGCCAGAATTTACCCAGCTAGATATCGAAACTTCTTTTATGGATGAAGGCGAGATAATGGGCTTAATGGAAGGCATGGTTAGGCGTTTATTTAACGAGGTTATCAATGTGAAATTACCAGAGCAATTTCCGCAGATGACGTACGAAAAAGCTATGGATGTGTATGGCACTGACCGTCCTGACTTGCGTAACCCATTGGTGTTAACTGATGTAGCTGATTTGATGGCAGCGGTTGAATTTAAAGTATTTTCTGGCCCGGCAAATAGTGATGATGGCCGTGTGGCGGCGCTTCGTGTGCCAGGAGCGAGTAGCCTGAGCCGTAAGGATATCGATGGTTACACTAAATTTGTTAGCATTTATGGCGCAAAGGGTTTGGCGTATATCAAAGTTAATGATCGTGCGGCTGGTATTGAAGGGCTGCAATCGCCTATTTTAAAATTCCTGCCTGATGATGTAGTTGAAAACATCATGGACAGAACTGGCGCACAAACAGGGGACATTGTTTTCTTTGGAGCCGATAAAACTAAGGTTGTTAATGAAGCATTGGGCGCTTTACGTGACAAAATTGGTCAAGATCAGGGGCTATTGGAAGGTGATTGGAAACCTGTTTGGGTCGTTGATTTCCCAATGTTCGACTGGGATGAAAAATCAAGTCGTTGGAATGCTATTCATCACCCATTTACTGCACCTTCTTGTGATGCTGATGAGCTTAAAGCGAATACAGGTAAGGCCTTGTCTAGAGCGTACGATTTAGTGCTTAACGGTACTGAAGTAGGTGGTGGCTCCATCCGTATTCATAAAACCGATATGCAGCAAGTGGTATTTGATTTGCTAGGAATGGACGCAGTGGAATCACAAGAAAAGTTTGGCTTCCTGTTGGATGCCTTAAAGTATGGGTGCCCTCCACATGGCGGTATGGCGTTTGGTTTAGATCGCTTGGTGATGCTGATGTCAGGTGCATCGACTATTCGTGACGTAATGGCGTTCCCTAAAACACAAACAGCTGCATGCCCGTTGACATCTGCACCGGCGACGGTTAGTGATGCTCAGTTAAAGGAGCTTGGTATTCGTTTAAGAAAACCCCCTGTGGTTGAAGAAAAATAAGGATCTGTGATGGCACTTGCTATACAAAATTATTCATTATTGAGCGACGAAGAATGTGACCAACGCATTCAAGCAGCTAAAGAAAAACTGGGTGAGCGATGTGTCATTTTAGGCCACCATTATCAGCGTAATGAGGTGTTTAAACACGCCGATGTAAGTGGTGACTCACTTAAGCTGTCTAAGTATGCAGCAGAGTCTAAAGCAGAATATATTGTGTTTTGTGGCGTACATTTTATGGCGGAGGTGTCAGATATACTGTCACGCCCAGAACAAATAACAGTGTTACCAGATCTAGCAGCTGGCTGCTCTATGGCAGATATGGCAAACCGTGCCAATGTAGAGCGTAGTTGGAAAGAATTAAATACTCTGATCAATGCAGATGAGCAAGTAACGCCCGTTACTTACATTAATTCAGCCGCGGACTTAAAGGCCTTTTGTGGGCAGCATGAGGGCATTGTTTGTACATCATCCAACGCGCAGCAAGTATTAGAGTGGTGTTTCGAAAAGCGTGAAAAAATATTATTTTTCCCCGATGAGCACTTGGGTAGAAATACCGGTTATCGCATGGGGATCCCACTTGAAGAAATGGTTGTCTGGGATTTTAATCAACCGATGGGTGGCTTAACAAAAGAACAAATTGAAAATGCAAAGATGATTCTTTGGAAAGGGTTTTGTTCTGTGCATCAAATGTTTCAAGATAATCAAATTGATGACTTTAAAAAGAAAAACCCGAATGCAATTGTTGTGGCGCACCCAGAAGCCAATTTTGAAGTGTGCGAGAAAGCGGATCATGTTGGCTCAACCGAAGCTATTTTAAAAACGGTTCGTGAAGGTAAAGCGAATACGCAATGGCTGATTGCAACAGAGCTGAACCTAGTCAATCGTCTTAAGGAAGAAGTGAAAGACCAAGGCAAGCAAGTTCATTTTATGTCGCCAACCGTTGCTATGTGTTCAACTATGTTTAGAACCGATCCACAGCACTTAGCATGGGTGCTGGAGAACTTGGTTGAAGGGATCGTCGTTAATCAAATACAAGTAAATGATGGCGATAAACTCATGGCTAAAAAATCGCTCGATAATATGCTTTCACTTTTTTGAGAGTTTAACCTCAAAACGTAAATTATCTACCATGCGACGGCCAAAGTTGGTTGCTGCTGAAGCATGATGCTCAATAGTTTTAAAGTTTTGTTGAGCCAGGAGAGCCGTTTTCGGTAAATCACGGCTGATCAAGCTGGCTGACCCCATTGTTTTCTTTTTTCTTTTCTCTTATAGAGTCAAGCTCGCGCCTGACACTTTTAAGAGCGTTGTTAAGAGGTATTTTTGCTCCTTTGTTTTTCAACTCAGCTAAAGAAAGAACCTTTTCTGCGGCATCGAATTGATGGTTGGTTATTAAGATGCTAATTATCCTAAATAAAGGTTGAAGGTAATGAGCGTCTTTTTCGTGAGCTTTCTGAAATGCATTTAGGGCAGCTACTTGATTGCCTTCAGCTTGGAACCCTTTACCTTGCAAGTAGAGATAAAAGGCAACCTCAGGTGCGTCCTGCGTTAACACCATAAGCCATTCCATATAGTTTGGAAGTAAGGCTAAGCAGCTTTTGTTGATTAAACAATTTGAAATGGTGATTAAGATGCTTTTAGTGGACGGGGTTATCTGCTTTAAACGCAATCTTTCTAATGTGTCCAGTTGTATTCCCATAGGAATGGGCCTATCCAATTTAGACAATAATAACTGGTAATGTAGAGGGTAAGAGGCTTCTTGAGTGTCCAGTAAAATAGCTTTTTTTATGGCGGCTTCTGCAATATCGTTATTCCCAGCTTTTAAATTAACGTTGCTGTGAAGTAGTTGAATAGCTGGAGACAGTGGGTTATGAATAGATTCAAAATAGCTGAGATTTTGAAATGAGCTCCATTGATAAGCTTTGAGTAATGTGGTGCCGCCAACTACGGTCATGATTAAGCCCAAAAGTACATTCATTTTCCAACGGTTAAAGAACTTGGCAGGTATTAGAGAATAAAGACTAAGGAGGATGCCAAAAGAGGGTAAATAGTTCCGATGCTCATGCATTATTTCTAAAGCAATAATACTTGATTCAATGAGGTGCCCGGTAAAGAACCATGCAATCCCAAATGAAAATAAGGGGTTCTTCTTACGAAATTTTACAGCGATAAAGGCAAGGGCGAATAAAAAAAATATCGAGCTCAGCGTACTAATGGGAGATGTAATTGACGTTGAGATAACTTTGTCATCATGAAATAAACTAAATGAGTTTATCTTTGGTATTGTGATCATATACAGGTAAGAGCTAATAACTCTGGTTTCTGTTAATAATCGCTCGTAGATTGTAAAAGAACGAGCCTGGTAGCCAGACTGGGCGAAAGTAAATATTGTAAAGATACAGTAGATGAATGCAGTTGTTAATAGAGTCCTTGTTAACGCATTGCACTTACGGGGTAAATTTAGCAGGATGGGGTTTTGAAAAAGCAGCAGTTCTATCAATAAAATGAGTAGCGGCAGTGAGGCTGCGTTTTCTTTACTCAATAGGGCGAGCACCCAACTCGCGAAGCTTAGTGTGAAAAGGTTGGTATAAGAAAAGCGAGAGTGCTGATGGGTTAGTGCGTGGCGACCTTTTAAATACAATATTATTGAAATAAGGCTAAATAGTGCAGCGAGGGATGTCATGCGCTGCACAATATAAAGTACGCTTGTTAGATTGATGGGGTGTAAGGCCCATAAGCTTGCGATAAATAACGCCATGTAAAAAGGGGACGTATATTTATGGTGAGCTGTGTTATTTGTTATGCCAACTAGTCTAAAACACAAAAAGAAAATCAAAAAGCTATTGATGGCATGGATAATTATATTGGTGATTTTAAATGCTGGCGCATAGAGTCCGTCAGCAAAAAAATAATTTAAAGCAAAACTGACCATCGGAATGGGTCTTTTTAGCGGGCCAGCGGTACCTGATTGTGCGCTGCCAATGATGCTTTCAGCGCTAAGTTCAGAAATATGGATGAGAGAGTTATCTAAAATGCTACCTTGGTCATCAAAGACAAAGGGTCCAAAAATACCCGGCGAATAAACAGCGCTACATGTAAGTAGGACAAAAAAGAGGGTTAATAATTGATGTTTTTTTATAACCATAAAAAAGGCGGCTATATTAGCCGCCTTTCGGCCAGAATTAGCTATTAACGTTTAGGTTTAAACTTAGTAGGTATACCATTTGTGGTAGTGCAGTCAGTTCCGTCTACTACAGTTGTGTTTGCAAGTGTTGCTGCTGTTGATTTATCGACTAAAACTGGACTAGCAGGGGCAAGAGCAGTGGTGTCGGCAGTGGCACCTGCTACAGACCAAGTAAGGTTGCTAGTAGTAGCGGTACTTAAATAAGGTATGTACTGAAAGCACTTTCCCGTTGCAGCCCCTAAGGAGTTCAATGTTCGTAGCTGAACAGTAATGGTAGGTAGAGTGTCCGTTCCAGATATGCTGATGTCGCTAACATATTGGCTAGATAAGGAGCTAAGACCAAGGCTTGAGTTTCCTGCGGGGCTGCTAGAATTATATGCACCCTGAAGGGTTCCATTTTCGCTCCAAAAAATCTCCATCGCAGTTTTGTATGAGCCGGAAAGAGATGCTCCCTCGCCAACGCGAGATTTAATTGTATAGTCTGTATAAGCAGGAATAGCCAAGGCGGCTAAAATACCGATAATGGCAACCACGATCATGAGCTCGATCAAAGTGAAGCCTTTTTGAGCGTTATGTTTTATTGTTTGTAGATTTTTCATGTTGATATCCTTATTAATATGTCATAAATTTATATTGCAAAAAGTATAAAGCATTTTGTGTGCCGCTTATCTTAATTTAATAAATGATGCTAATAACCTATTGATTTTGTTTGTTTAAAATAGTTTTTTTTAATTTTTCGTCTACATCTTTCTAAAGTGTTTTATGTCATAAAGTGACGCTGAGGGTCACTTAGTGCTTAAGTGTCTAAACCTAGTTTTTTTAGTCGGTATCGTAAGGCACGAAAGGTAATACCTAGGTCTTTTGCTGCGGCTGTTTTGTTCCAGCGTGTTTTTTCTAATGCATTGACGATGGCTTCTTTTTCCAATGTGCCAAGGTAATCTTCCAATGGTGCGTCTGATGATTCGTCACTTGCATTGGGCGATGACGCTGGGGTATTGATTGAGTTAGGTATGTTATGCGGAGTTTCGGGCAGCTGTAAATCTGCCTGGTGAATAAGCCCGTTTTCACATAGGGTAAATGCGCGTTCGAGTATATTTTCTAGTTCGCGTACATTGCCAGGGAAGGGGTACTTTGTTAGGGCTTTTAGCGCATTTTCACTAAGGCTTATAATAGTATTGCCATGTTCGGTATTTAATTTTTGTAAAATATGGGTGGCGAGCTGCTGGATGTCTTCCTTGCGTTCGCGCAGGGCTGGCAAAGGGAGTTCGATGACATTAATCCGGTAATATAAATCTTGTCGAAAGCTCCCTTTTTCAACGAGTTCGCTTAAGTTTTTATGAGTGGCACACAAAATCCTGGTGTCGATCACGGTTTCAGTGTCACTGCCGATGGGGCGGATGGACTTTTCTTGTATGGCCCGTAATAGTTTAACTTGCATGTGTAGAGGGAGGTCGGCGATCTCATCTAAAAATAAAGTGCCACCATGAGCAAGTTGGAATAGCCCCTTTTTATCAGCGATAGCGCCGGTAAAACTGCCTTTTTTATGGCCAAAAAACTCACTTTCCATCAGTTCATGGGGGATGGCGCCGCAGTTAATGGGGACAAAAGCTTGATTGGCCCGAGGGCCTTTTTCATGAATTAGCTTGGCAACTAATTCTTTACCGGTGCCTGATTCACCACTGATATAAATGGGTGCTTGGCTGCGAGCAAGCTTTGCAATTTTGGCGCGTACGTTAGCCATCATCACAGAGTCTCCTAATAATTGATCGCGACTTCGTCGATCAACAGGTTCAACAGTATCGTTAATTTTTATGGCGGAGCTAACAAGGTTTTTTAAGCTTTTTAAGTCAACCGGTTTGGAAACAAAATCAAAGGCACCCAGCTTGAGGGCTTTGATAGCAACTTCCATACTGCCAAAAGCGCTAATAACAGCGGTGGGTGTGCTGGGGTAGTGTGTTTGTACATGCTTAACCAGCTCTAAGCCGTTACCGTCTGGTAATTGCAGGTCAGTTAGGCAAATATCAAAAGAGTGGGTCTTTAACAGCAGCTTAGCTTCGCTAAGGTCGTGTGCTGGTTTACTGGCGATGCCCATGCGTGACAGGGTGATTTCCAGTAACTCTAAAATGTCTGGTTCATCGTCGACAATAAGGGCAAGTGTTTGCGGCATTATCTGTTAAGAATGTTTAAATAAAAGGGTGAAGCAACTACCACCATTGGGGTTGGCTTGGTAACTTAATTTAGCATGGTTAAGTTCGGCTAGTTGACTGGAGATGTAAAGCCCAAGCCCTGTTCCTGAAGGGGATGTTGTGAAAAAGGGCTCAAAAATTTGTTCTGCTGTGGTTTCGTCCATGCCTTTACCTGCATCAGTGATTGAGATGTAAACCTGTTGATTGATAGGACTTATGCCTATCTGCATATAAATTATTTGTTGTTTGTCGACAAGTTGGCCATATTTTAGAGCGTTGCTACAAAGGTTGTCGATAATTTGTTTTAAATGGTTATTGTCAAATTGAATGGTTTTAACGTTCTGAGCAATGTTGATTTGTATGGGAGAGGTTTGCAAACCGAACTGTTCCATAAACTCTTTATCAAAATCGGCAATCCACTTGTCGAGTTTGATAGTTTCAATGTGGCTATCTTCTTGTCGTGAAAGTTGGAGTATGCTTTTTACAATACTGTTCACCCTATTGGTATGGTTATGGATAATATCGAGTAGTCGTAGGTCTTCTTTTTTAATAGAGGTGGATTCGGATAATAGCTCGCCGGCATGGCTAATAGCACCGAGAGGGTTTCTAATTTCGTGCGCAATGCTCGCGGTAAGTCGACCCAGCGAAGCGAGTTTTTCTTGTTGCACCTGTAGCTCAATGGTTGAAAGATCATCCAAAAAAATGATGTAGGCGTTGTCAGCAAGGTTGTGTAATTGGCTGAAGCGCAGCTTAGTTCGAGGTGAGTGGGCGCTTGCGGCAATATCGGCACTGCTTTGGTTAGGGTCTCTTAACCAGCGAGTAAATAATTGCCAACACTCAGGCGATATGTCTGACAAGGCTGCGCCAATACTAATGGGGTGCTCAATGAGAGTCTTGGCAGCATCATTAGCAAGGCGTACTTTATTGTGGTGGTCAACAACGATGATGCCAGATTGAAGGTGTTTAATAATGTAATCATTTAAATGAATAAGTTCATCAATTTCTCGGCTTTGTAACTGGGCTATTTGCTCTGATTTTTCAACGCGCTTTGCAAGTACTAACGCAAGGATTGAAATAGTGAAAAAAGAGGCGCTTAGCACGCCGCCATAGGTATAAGCGGTTTTTGCAAAAATACCGGTGAGGTCAGCATACAATTGCTCGCCAAGCACAGCGAAAGTGGCCATCGCAGCAAAAACTAAGGTGCATTGCCCGCCAGCCAATAAACCGCCAGCGGCAACGCTGACGGCGAGCAGAACCCCTAAGCCACTAGTAATGCCGCCACTAGCATGCATCAGAAAGGTTAAGAAGATAATGTCGGCAATAATTTTAAACTGTACCTGTCGCGTGTATGCAATATACGGTTTGCGAATAAAGACAGTGCTAAATAGGGTGAGTGCAAAATAAGTCAGGCTAACTGCTTGAAAGAGCCCCGGGTTGCTTTGGCCAAAAATCGAAGGCCCAGTGTGACTGGCAAATAAAGTAAAAAATGCACTAGACAATACTAATTGGTAGGCATGGAACACTTTAAGCGTTCGCCAGGCTTGTTCAGCAGGCAGGTAAAAACCGCTCCCAAATGGACATGTTTTGACGAATTCGCTTTGTTTCGGTGCAGAATGCATGGCGTAAATTTAAGTGTCTGGCTGAATTAAATTGTGAAATCTATTAGAATGGACTGGTTAAGTGACTAACAAAAATTAATCATAGAGGAATTTGAATGAATTTACATGAATACCAAGCAAAACAGGTGTTTGCTGAATATGGCGTGGCCGTTCCAGAAGGGAAGCCAGCGCGGTCAGTAAAAGAGGCCGTTAATGTTGCTAAAGAATTAGGCGGTGATTGCTGGGTTGTTAAAGCTCAAGTGCATGCGGGTGGTCGTGGTAAGGCTGGTGGTGTGAAGCTATGTAAAGGTATGGACGAAGTAGAAGCGTTTAGCAAAAAGTTATTGGGTTCACGTTTAGTAACACCACAAACCGATGCTGAAGGCTTGCCGATTGAAACGTTGATTGTTGAAGAAGTAAAGCCCATTGAACGCGAGTTGTATTTAAGTGCAGTGGTAGACCGTGGTACAAGACGTATTATGTTTATGGCTTCTGAAGCAGGCGGTATGGACATTGAAGAAGTGGCGGAAGAAACACCAGAGAAAATTTTATTAGCAGCCGTTGATCCTGTTGCTGGCTTACAGCCGTATCAAGCGCGCGATATAGCTTTTAAAATGGGGCTTAAAGGCAAACAAGTTGGGCAGCTGTTTAAAGTCATGTCTGGCATTTTAGCCGTTTTTTGGGCAAAAGATGCGAGCCAAGTTGAAATCAACCCACTAATTGTTAATGGAGATGGTGACTTAGTCGCACTAGATGCAAAAGTTAATTTAGATGATAACGCCGCTTATCGTAACGCCGATATGGTTGCCATGCGTGATCCGTCGCAAGAAGATGAAAAAGAGCATGCAGCACAACAACATGAGTTGAACTATATTACGTTGAACGGCAGCATTGGTTGCATGGTGAATGGTGCAGGTTTAGCGATGGCGACTATGGACTTAGTTAAATTGGAAGGTGGTTTCCCCGCTAACTTCTTAGATGTAGGTGGTGGCGCAACAGCTGAACGTGTGGCTGAAGCGTTTAAACTTATTTTGTCTGATGACAAAGTAAAAGTAGTGTTAGTGAATATTTTTGGCGGCATCGTTCGTTGTAACTTAATTGCTGAAGGTATTATTGAAGCGGTTAAAGAGGTAGGTGTTAGCGTACCGGTAGTGGTTCGTTTAGAAGGCACTAATGCCGATCAAGGGCGTCAGCTATTGAAAGATTCTGGTTTAGATATTATTGCCGCTGATGATTTAACCTTGGCTGCTAAAGCCGCTGTTAAAGCAGCATCTTAATTTAGGGGTATACGATGAGTATTTTAATTAATAAAGACACAAAAGTAATTTGCCAAGGTTTTACAGGTAAACAGGGGACATTCCACTCCGAGCAAGCAATTGCCTATGGAACAAAAGTTGTCGGTGGGGTTACGCCAGGTCGTGGTGGCGAAAAACATTTAGATTTACCTGTTTTTAACACCGTTGCTGATGCGGTTAAGGAAACCGGTGCAACTGCAACAATGATTTACGTGCCACCTCCGTTCGCTGCGGATGCTATTTTAGAAGCTGCAGCTGCAGGTATTGAAGTGATCGTGTGTATCACGGAAGGTATTCCTGTATTGGATATGTTGAAAGTGAAGGCATCGCTTGAGCAATATGAAAACGTAGTGCTAATTGGCCCTAACTGCCCAGGTGTTATTACTCCAGGTGAGTGTAAAATTGGCATTATGCCTGGCTTTATTCATCAAGCTGGTAGTATCGGTGTGGTGTCACGTTCAGGTACGCTTACTTATGAAGCCGTTCATCAAACAACCTCTGCTGGCTTAGGTCAAAGTACTTGTGTAGGTATTGGTGGTGACCCGATTCATGGGATGAACTTTATTGACGTTATTTCACGTTTCGAAGCCGATGAGAATACCAAGGGTATTATCATGGTGGGTGAAATTGGCGGAACGGCGGAAGAAGAAGCTGCAGAATACATCAAAAACAATGTAACGAAGCCTGTTGTTGGTTATATTGCGGGTGTTACAGCGCCTCCGGGTAAACGCATGGGCCATGCTGGTGCGATTGTTTCTGGTGGTCAAGGTACCGCTGAAGCGAAGTTTGCGGCTTTAGAAGAAGCGGGTGTTCACATTGTGAAATCACCCACTGAGATGGGCGCAAAAATGAAGGAAATTTTAGGCTAACTGAGCGTTAAAATTTAAAGTAGTGTAAAAAGGGCTGTAAACTATACAGCCCTTTTTTATGCTAGTAAGAAATTAGGAATAAGCTGTTATGAAATTAGCCTTAGTACAATTTAACCCTATTGTTGGCGATTTAGTAGGCAATGCCAATCGTATCCTTGAGTTTTGCCAGCAAGCGGTGAGCGAGCAGGCCCTTGCAATCGTTTTTCCTGAGTTAGCGATAACCGGTTATCCACCAGAAGACTTACTGCTTCGAAATGACTTTCTTAACGGTGTTGAAAAACAGCTTGAACGGATATCGTCGGAGTGTCCTTTATTAACCATTGTTATTGGCTACCCAGAAAAAGGCGAAGGCGTATTATTTAATAGTGTTGCTGTTTTGCAAGCCGGTGAGTTAGTGGCCAATTACCGAAAGCAGCAATTGCCGAATTATGGTGTGTTTGACGAAAAACGTTATTTTCAGGCAGGGGCACAAGCATGTACATTTAAGTTAGGCTCAGAGGTAATTGGGCTTAGTGTGTGCGAGGACATCTGGTCATCAAGCGTCTGTGATCAGTTACGCGAGTCTGATGCAACGCTTATTCTTAATTTGAATGCGTCGCCTTTTGAGATTAATAAAGTTGAAAAACGTGAACGTACAGTATGTTCACGAGTGAAGGAAACCGGTTTACCTATTATTTATCTGAACCAAGTGGGTGGGCAGGATGAGTTGGTGTTTGACGGTTCGTCTTTTGTAATGAATGCAGCAGGCAAGGTTGTGCAGCGCTCAGCAGCTTTTGTTGAGTCAATAAACTATATTGATTTGGACTCATTACGCAACTCAACTTTGGAGGCGAAGCAAGATGCGCAATTGCCTGAACTGGAATCCATTTATCAAGCGCTGGTTTTGGGTGTGCGTGATTACGTAACAAAAAATGGCTTTAAAGGAGCGGTATTGGGTCTGTCTGGCGGTATAGATTCTGCTTTAGTATTGGCTGTTGCGGCTGATGCATTAGGTGGTGATAGTGTCGAAGTGGTCCTCATGCCATCAAAATATACGGCCGATATGAGCAATGAAGATGCGATTAAACAAGCAGAAGCCTTGGGCGTTAAGCATCAAACTATTTCTATTGAACCTGCGGTCAACGCTTTTTCAGCAATGTTAGAACCGGCGTTTGAAGGCCTAAATGCTGACGTGACTGAAGAAAATATTCAGGCACGTAGCCGTGGTGTCGTGTTGATGGCGATTTCAAACAAGAAGCGAAAAATTCTGCTTACAACAGGCAATAAAAGCGAGATGAGTGTTGGTTATGCAACGCTTTACGGTGATATGGCCGGTGGTTTTGCGCCGATAAAGGATGTGCCCAAAATGATGGTATATGCCTTGGCTAAATATCGAAATGAACAATCGCCAGTAATTCCTGACAGAGTGATTGAGCGGCCACCCTCAGCTGAGTTGGCGCCGGATCAAAAAGATGAAGATAGCCTGCCACCTTACCCCGTGTTGGATGATATTCTTGAACGTTATGTTGAACGTGACCAGTCGAGGCGAGAGATATTGGATGCAGGTTATGAACCAGCAATTGTTGATAGAGTACTTCGGCTGGTAGAGCAAAATGAATATAAGCGGCGCCAAGCGCCGCCGGGTGTTAAAATCACCTCACGTGCATTTGGTCGCGAGCGCCGATTCCCAATGACCTCGGGCTTTAATAAGGTGCTTTTTTCTGACGATTAACGCACCTTCGGTTCAGTAGCCAGCTTATTTGTCTAACTCTAAAAACTCCCAGATTTTTTCAGAGGTTGTTTTTTCGTGCGCGTACTTAGGGTTTTCTAAAGGTGGAGTGCCGTTTGGATAGTTCAGGTCGTAAACACGTTGGGCATCAGCGGCTAGGTCGTTCATATTAATGTGCTGGTAGGCGTCGACCATTAATAATAAAGCACGAGGTACGGCTGTGGTGTTTTGGTATTGTTCAATGATATTTTTAGCGCGATTAATGGCGGCAACATAGGCTTTGCGCTTCATATAATAATTGGCGACATTTAATTCATGTAACGCTAGGTTTGATTTAAGTGCAATGATACGTTGCTTTGAATCTGCAACATATTGGCTATTGGGGAAGCGCCTAATCAATGTTGCAAAATCATCTAGCGACTCAATGGCTGCGCCAGGGTCACGTTGAGATTTATCAGTGGGTAAGTAGCGCTCTAGAAAACCGATACCTCGATTAAAATTAATTAGGCCTTTAAGGTAGTACAGGTAATCCACGTTTTTATGGCGAGGGTGAATGCGAATGAAACGGTTAGCTGTTGCAATCGCCGACTCTGGTTCGTCATTTTTGTAATAAGCGAAGGCTAAGTCAATTTGTGCTTGTTGGGCATATTGGCCAAAGGGGTAGCGAGACTCAAGCCCTTCATATAGCTCAATGGCGTTAATGTAGTTTTCATCATCCAAAGATTTTTTGGCTTCGTCATAAAAGTCCGCTGCGGACCAATTGGCCGTCTTATCGGGAGTATCTATAGGGGTAACAAGATCCATAGTGGAGCATGCGGCCAAGGAGGCCAGCATAAGAATAAGGAAAGCTTTTTTAATCGATGGACGATTCATTAGAGTCATGAGTGAAATAACAAGTTATAAGGAGCTAAACGGTTATAATGCCGGAGCACATCAATTATTACAATCCTATTGGCTTGAAAACTGAACAACAAATAGAATTAATCGTCCCACCTGAAATGGCAGGGCTTCGGCTCGATCAGGCATTAGCTGAGTTATGCCCAGAGTATTCTCGCAGTCGCTTGAAAAGCTGGGTGAACAGCGGCAATATACTGATCGATAATAAAACACTGCGCCCTCGAGACAAGGTTAATGGTGGGGAGGCGGTTATTATTACGCCCATTGCCGATACGTCATTAAATATCAAAGCGGAACCGATCGCGCTTAATATTGTTTATGAGGATGAATCGATGCTGGTGGTAAATAAACCGGCCGGTTTAGTCGTGCATCCTGCAGCGGGTAATTGGGATGGCACATTACAAAATGCTCTATTACATCATGACCCTGCGCTAGAGGGTTTGCCACGAGCGGGCTTGGTGCATCGAATTGATAAAGAAACCAGCGGGTTGCTAATGGTAGCGCGCACCTTAACGGCACATAAGCTATTGGTCGACCAGTTGCAGGCACGTGCTTTTGAGCGTGAATACTTAACGGTGGTGAGGGGGTATATGACGGCCGGTGGCACAGTGGACGCACCCTTAGCGCGACACCCGACTGATCGTAAAAAGTATGCGGTTAGAGAGGGGGGCAAAGAGGCCATCACTCACTATCGAGTTGCGCAACGTTTTGCAAAACATACCTTATTAAAAGTGAACCTTGAAACAGGGCGTACTCACCAAATTCGAGTTCATATGAGTCATATAAACCACGCTATCGTTGGTGACCAAGTATATGGTGGACGTTTTAAACCCTTGGCTAATGCAAGTGAACTATTGAGTGATACTTTACGTGGGTTTAAGCGCCAAGCATTACATGCTGCCAGGTTAGGGGTGGTTCATCCGGTCACTGGTGAGCCGATTTCTTGGGAATGCGAGATGCCTGCGGATATGGCCCATTTGGTTGAAGTATTGGCGAAAGAAACCCCGGTTAAATAGACAGTACACATGCGCTTTATTGAACCGAGTTGGCCAGCGCCAAAAAATGTCAGAGCGTTAACAACGTGTCGTTCTGGCGGCGTTAGCCAAACACCTTATTCAACATTTAATCTAGCCACTCATGTGGGTGATGATGCGCAAGCGGTGATTGATAATCGAGCCTTGTTAAGTGACGAGCTTAACTTGCAAGCTAAGCCTGTCTGGTTATCACAAGTGCATGGCACAACTATCGTCGAGTTGGATCAACTCCAAAAGGGACCTTGTATTGAAGCAGATGGTTCAATTTGTAGGAGTGACGCGTTTGTTTGCACGGTGATGACAGCGGATTGCCTGCCAGTCTTATTGTGTACGGAAGACGGCTCAGCCGTTGCAGCAGTACATGTTGGGTGGCGAGGCTTATTGGCCGGCATCATAGAGCAGGCAGTTGCGCAACTTGCAGCAGCAGAAAAAATAATGGCTTGGTTAGGTCCAGCTATTGGGCCGGCTTGTTTTGAAGTGGGTAGCGAGGTTAAAAACGCTTTCGTTAACAAAAGCTTGGTGATGCAGCAGGGGTTTAGGCAGCTGAATGCTGATCATCATCTTGCTGACTTATATGCTTTGGCAAGAATGAGCTTATTGCAATGTGGTGTAAAAAGAATTTATGGTGGTGAATATTGTACGTATAATCAGCCCGATAAATTTTTTTCATACCGGCGTGAGCCGACAACGGGCCGAATGGCTTCGTTAATTTGGCTTCAATATTAACTTATTACCCATGACTGTATTTACTTGGATTATTTTGTTTACCATTCTTGGCGGAATGCTAAGTGTGTTAGGTGCGTCGCTGGTTCTTTTTTTACCTAAAAAGATAATCACTAGAATGTTGCCATTTAGTGTGAGTTTTGCAACGGGTGCATTGTTGAGTGTCTCTTTTGTCGGCTTAATTCCACACGCCTTAGAAGAAGTGGGGCATGAAAATTTTCACACCCTATCGATTACCATTTTGGGCGGCCTGATGTTTTTTTTCGCGTTGGAAAAAATGGTGTTGTGGCGGCATTGTCACCATGATGATTGTGAAACGCACGTGGATGTTCATGCGCACGGTCATCAGTCAGCCGGCAGTTTGATTCTTGTAGGTGATAGTGTTCACAATTTTGTTGATGGGGTGTTGATTGCAGCGGCCTTTTTGACAGATATTCATTTAGGTGTTGTGACGGCATTAGCGGTAACGACTCATGAGATTCCACAAGAAATAGGTGATTTTGCTATTTTGCTACAAAGTGGCTTTACCCGTAAAAAAGCTATTTTGTACAATGTTATTTCTAGCTTCGCAACGCTAATAGGTGGCTTGCTAGCCTATTTCTGGCTAGCAGATTTTGAACACCTTTTACCATATGTTTTAGCGTTTGCTGCGGCTAGCTTTATCTATATCGCAGTGGCAGATTTGATTCCAACGCTGCATAAACGAATTAACCTAGCAGCAGGCGTAGAGCAAATTTTACTGATGCTGTTTGGTATTGGTTTAATTGGTTGGTTACACAGCTTTATTCACTAAAGCTAAAGCTGGCACTATTGGGCTGGCTTGAAAACACTCATTTCATCCCCCATTAATTAGTTATCAAATTAAATTAATGAGGGTTGAAATATGCGAATGGATAAACTCACCAGTCAGTTTCAAGTTGCGCTTTCTGACGCACAAAGTTTAGCACTGGGTAAGGATCATCAGTTTATAGAACCGGCACACGTCTTGGTCGCTATGCTTGACCAGCAAGGTGCTAGCGTGCGTCATTTACTACAACTGGCAGGCGTCAATGTAAATCAACTACGCTCATCTTTAGGCGAAACAATTGATCGGATAGCAACGGTTGAAGGTGCAGCTGGTGACGTGCAAATGTCTAATGATTTAGGGCGTTTGCTTAATATTACCGATCAGTTGGCACAAAAACGTCAGGATGCCTACATTTCAAGTGAGTTATTTGTTTTAGCGGCACTTGAAGACAAAGGGCCAGCAGGCAAAGCGCTACAACAAGCGGGAGCGACTAAAAGTGTTTTAGAAAAAGCGATAGATGATATACGCGGTGGTGAAGCGGTGAATGATCAAAATGCAGAAGAGAACCGCCAGGCGCTGGAAAAATACAGTATTGACCTGACAGAACGTGCAGAGCAAGGAAAATTGGATCCTGTGATTGGCCGTGACGAAGAAATTCGACGCACTATTCAAGTGTTGCAACGTCGGACAAAAAATAACCCTGTGCTGATAGGTGAGCCAGGAGTAGGTAAAACCGCTATTGTAGAAGGGCTTGCGCAACGTATTGTTAATGGCGAGGTGCCTGAAAATTTGAAATCTAAGCGTTTGTTGTCGCTAGATATGGCCGCCCTTATCGCGGGTGCAAAATTCCGTGGTGAATTTGAAGAGCGCCTAAAAGCAGTGCTTAACGATGTGTCAAAACAAGAAGGGCAAGTGATCTTGTTTATCGATGAGTTGCATACGATGGTTGGTGCCGGGAAAGGTGACGGTGCGATGGATGCCGGAAATATGCTTAAACCAGCGTTAGCACGCGGTGATTTACATTGTGTAGGAGCGACAACCTTAGATGAATACCGTCAATATATTGAAAAAGATGCCGCATTAGAGCGACGGTTTCAAAAAGTATTGGTTGATGAGCCCAGTGTAGAAGATACCATCGCTATTTTGCGAGGTTTAAAAGAACGATACGAAGTACACCATAGCGTAGATATAACCGACCCAGCTATTGTTTCAGCGGCGGTATTGTCTCACCGTTATATAACTGATCGACAATTACCTGATAAGGCGATTGACCTAATTGATGAGTCAGCGAGTCGTATTCGTATGGAAATGGACTCCAAGCCTGAATCAATGGACCGGTTAGAGCGGCGTTTAATTCAGTTGAAAATTGAACGCGAAGCGTTAAAAAAAGAAACCGATGATGCATCTATAAAACGATTACAGTTACTTGAAACTGAAATTGACCAGTTGGATAAAGAGTATGCTGATTTGGAAGAAGTCTGGAAGTCTGAGAAGGCTGCTATGCAAGGCAGTGCCCAGCATAAAGAAGAGCTCGAAAAGGTAAAACTTGAAATGGAAACGGCTCGGCGTGCCGGTGATTTAACACGTATGTCAGAGTTGCAATATGGCGAAATTCCACGATTAGAAAAAGCAATTCAAGAGGCTGAGGAAGGCAGTGGTGAACAGGACTTTACCTTACTGAGAAATAAAGTCACCGAAGAAGAAATTGCTGAGGTTGTGTCTAAGTGGACGGGTATTCCCGTTTCCAAAATGCTTGAAGGCGAGCGTGAAAAACTATTGCAAATGGAAGCTGGTTTAAGTGATCGCGTTATTGGTCAAGAAGAAGCAGTTAAAGCAGTCAGCGATGCAATTCGTCGTTCACGAGCAGGCCTGTCAGACCCTAATCGCCCTAATGGTTCGTTTTTATTTTTAGGCCCAACAGGGGTTGGTAAAACAGAGTTATGCAAGGCATTAGCTGAGTTTTTATTTGATACTGAAGAAGCAATCGTACGAATTGATATGTCTGAATTTATGGAAAAACATTCGGTTGCAAGATTAATTGGTGCGCCTCCAGGGTATGTAGGCTATGAAGAAGGGGGCTATTTAACCGAAGCGGTTCGACGTAAACCCTACAGTGTTATCTTGATGGACGAAGTTGAAAAAGCACATGCGGATGTCTTTAATATTTTGTTACAAGTCTTGGATGATGGCCGTTTAACAGACGGGCAAGGCCGCACGGTTGATTTTCGAAATACAGTCATCGTGATGACTTCGAACTTAGGCTCAGATCGTATCCAAGAGCTAGCGGGTGAGGCTAATTATAATGAGATGAAAAGTGCGGTGATGGAAGTGGTCGGGCAGCACTTTAGACCGGAATTTATTAACCGTATTGATGAGTCTGTGGTGTTTCACCCCTTGGGTCGCACACAAATTCGTGCTATTACCACTCTTCAAGTAGATATTTTACGTCAGCGTTTACAAGATAGGGACATAGAGTTGGTTGTTTCAGAAGCTGCGTTGGATAAATTAGGTGAAGCCGGTTTTGACCCTGTTTATGGTGCTAGACCCTTAAAACGTGCGATACAACAACGCTTAGAAAATGAACTGGCACAAGATTTATTGGCGGGTAAGTTTGTGCCTGGTGATGTGGTTGATATAGATGTGCAAGACGATGCTTTGGTGTTTAAGAAACGCTAAGAGGTTTTGAGATGTTGTTTAGTGGTGGTTAAAAAGGCCACTAAATCATAGTCTAACTGGCGGCACCTGTTTGATCGGTGTTCGCCAGTTGGTCAACAGTTTCAAGATTGGGTGTTTTTGTCGCCAAGCATAATGTGGCTACCTGTCATAGAACATTTTCATGATTTAGGCGGACATGTTGCTTAATTGTTTTGAAGGCTTGATTTGATAAAGGCTATTGCCGGGTATCTTTTTAGCTGCAGATTTTGCGTTGCTAGCAATAGAGACGAGATCATTTTCTGACCTAAAAAAGCCGAAATCATGCGGCCTTAATGCTCCAATAGAGATTGATAAAAGTGGATAAAACACCGGCTCAGAATTTCTATCTAACGCAGAGATTCCTCCGTTAAGAAGGTGTTCTTGAGAGTAGAACTCTGACGTTAGGGCGCTAAAGTTATTTAAAGTGGTGTTGCATCGATGCTGCCAGTCGCTGCTTTGAAAAATAATGATGAAGTCATCGCCGCCAACATGCCCTACAAAATCAATGTCTGTATCTGCAGATTCTGCTAGCAACTTTGCGGTTTTTCGGAGTACTTTATCACCCTCGCCAAACCCATAGGTATCGTTATACGGCTTAAAATTATCTAGGTCAAAATAACAAATAACGATATCTTGTTGAGTTTCAATGGAGTGATTAATTCGTTGGCTGATAGGAACATTGCCAGGTAGGTTGCTAAGAGGGTTCATGTGGCGAGCAAAGGTGATTTGCATCTCGGTTATTTCTTTCAATAAATGAAGCAGTTTACCCATGCCTTTGTAGCGGTTAGATGAGGTAATAAGAAAATCATCATGTTGTGCGAGGTTGTTTTGACTGGTGATCAATTGGCTAATTTTATTGAGTGATAAAGTAATATCTACCTTTAGCGCCTTAATGTCTAAAAAAGATAAAGCATTTTTTTTACTGTTTAATTCTTTTCCATAGCGGCTAGCATAAATAGTTAAAAATTCAGTCCGCCATATGATGCCTGCGATAGAAGCGTCATCATTTAGAACGGGAAGTGCTGTTAGCTCGGGCGAGGATTGAAAGCGTTCACCAATGTCGTAAAAATTAGTATGAACATATATGGGCTTAACATAAAAAAGTAATTTTGCAGCGGTATTATCTGAACGCTCTATATTAAATTTAGGTTTGAAGTTATTTTTTCTGCTTGAAAATAACGAGCAATCCAATAACTCAGTTGGTTTGGAATTGGGGCGGGCAAAGTAAAAACCTTGTGCATAATCAATAGCCATCGCATTAGCCTGTAGGTACTCACCGCGTAGCTCGATACCTTCAGCTATCACTTTGCAGTCAACACCTTTTGCAATATCTACAATAGACTGTACAAATTTTTGCTTGTTGATATCGTTATGAATGTCATTTAAAAAATGACGGTCAATTTTTACGAAGTCGGGTTTAATTTCAGACCAGGTTCTTAAGCCTGAATAGCCTGCACCTAAATCGTCGATGGCGATGGAAAATCCCATGTCTTGATAGTATTTGGTTGCACTTGCCATTAGGTCATAATCTTCAATAGGGTATTGCTCAGTCAGTTCAATAACCACTTGGCTAGCATCTAAATTAGAGTCTTTTATATACTTTAATGTGTGGCCATGCTGATAATCTTTTTGTAAGAGAATTTCAGGAATGGTGTTAATAAATAATCGGGCATTTAAATTAAGTTCGCCAAACCGTTGAATGCTTACTTTTCGACAAAGTAAATCTAATTCGGCAAGCCGATCATATTTAGCCGCAGCGTTAAAAAGGTTGATGGGGGAGTGTAACGGACCATTAGAGGGACCACGAATTAAGCCTTCGTAACCATAAATTTTATTGTCTTTCATCGAAATGATTGGCTGAAAGAGCGGAGTCAGTGAGTCTGTTGCTAATATATCTAAAAGCGATTGATAGTGTAGTTTTTCATCATGTGTCATAGGTGGGGAGTATCAATCAATAATATGACAGTTATATGACGTTCATATAAAAGGACATTATAAAAAGTTTACTGGTTGAGAAACCGCAGGCGCCTTAAGGTGGTTCAGTGCGTTACTGTTATTTTTAATAATTAGAGACAGGGCTTTTTCTGAACCAAGTTAGAAGTAGTTTGTAAATTGTCACCGTGTTGTCATAAATATTAGGTATTCTGTAAACACTTACTTAAATGGCTTTTTTATGGAAACAATGAATGTATTGATGGTTGAAGACGATGAGGATATTGGCGAAATGCTACAACTTTCTCTTCAAACGAATAATATTGAAGTAACGTGGTGTAAAGATGTAATGAGAGCGCAAGAGTCTTTGCGAGATACGACGCCCGATATTATCTTGTTAGATTGGATGTTACCCGGAATTAGTGGGCCAGATTGGATCAAGTTTTTAAAGAATCAAGAAGAAAACAAACGTATCCCGATTATCCTGTTGACGGCACGCAGCGCGGAAGAAGATAAAGTATCGGGCTTGGAAACAGGCGCAGACGATTATGTAACCAAGCCTTTTTCTGTGCAAGAGCTGATTGCCAGAATGAAAGCGGTCTTACGACGAAGCAGTACAGAAAATGAAACAGGGGTGATATCAATTGGCCCATTGTTTATTGACCCATCGAGTCATCGAGTCACTATCAATAAGGTGGACCTGATGATGAGCCCGACAGAGTATAAATTGCTGTCTTTCTTTGCTACAAACCCCAATAAAGTGTTCTCTCGCAATCAGCTGCTTGATAATGTATGGGGCGATAATGTCTACGTAGAAGATCGTACCGTTGATGTACACATTAGGCGTTTAAGACGGATATTAGATGCTCAGGGTTGTGCAGACTTGGTTCAAACGGTAAGAGGGTTTGGTTATAAATTGGTGAATTTAAACGCGTGAATATAAATCATAACTATGAGCGAAACACCTTTCTGTTGTGGTTTTTAACAGTCGGTGTTTTGGGTGTGTTAGTCGGTTACCCCGTCGAGGTGTTGGCACTTTTTTTATTGGCTTACATTGTCTTTCAATATCGTCGGTTACAACGTTTATATAGGTGGTCTAAGAAGTCTGGTGATCATGACCTGCCGTTTGAAGATGGCTTGTTTGGTCAAATTTCGGAAGACATCTATCAATCTAAGATGCAGGGGCTGGCACAAAAAGACAGTGTTAAATACCAACTGGAACGGTTTAAAAAGTTAATTTCTGTTTTTCCAGATGGTGTGGTTATTCTTTCATTGTCTAATGAGATTAAGTGGTTCAATAAGCAAGCCTCCCAGCTACTTATTTTAAAAAAAGAAGATACCGGGCAACTGATTAATCATTTAGTAAGGCATCCTCGGTTTACGCACTTTCTTAAAAATCTCAAGAGCGATGACGCCATTGTGATCGAGGCGCCTGTAATAGACACCAGCTGGTCGGCAGAAAAGATTGAAATAAGGGTATTGCCATATGGTGACGATGAACGTTTATTGTTGATACGAGATGTCACTAAGGTTGAGCGCACGAATCAAGTGCGAAAAGACTTTGTGTCGAATGCATCGCATGAGTTAAGAACGCCGCTAACGGTCATGAAGGGCTATGTTGAAATGTTGTTGGCTTCAACCGCTGAGGATAATGTGCAAGTGGGTGCTTCGCTACGTAAAGTTGATCAGCAAGTGATTAAAATGCAAACCATGATCGAAGAGCTATTAGCGCTAAGTCGGCTAGAAGAGGGTAAAGTCGAGGCAGCCAATAGCTTGGTTAATGTGCGCAGTGTATGTGAACAAATTAAGTCCGAATTTAAGTCAGCGGCAAATGAGCATCAGCAATCATTGGTGTTTGATGTTCCATCGAGTCTTAATTTAAAGGGCAGTAAAGGTTCCTTATTAACCGTGTTGAGAAACTTGGTTGGTAATGCCATCAATTACTCTGATGAAAATGGTGAGATTCGTGTTGGCTGGGCAATCAATGAGCAAGGTCAGGGGCAGCTTTTTGTTAAAGATACAGGTCAAGGAATAGGCGCCAGACACTTATCTCGATTAACAGAGCGTTTCTACCGGGTAGCTGAAAATAATATAAAAAATAAAACTGGGACAGGCCTAGGGTTAGCCATTGTAAAACATGAGTTAGAAAGGCATGAGGCGCATCTGGTTATCGATAGTCAAGAAGGGGAAGGCAGTTGTTTTCAGTGTGTATTTCCCGCTGAAAGAATAGACCCATAAGGCTGTCATCAAACTGTCACATTGCGTTCATTATAATGCCACATACCAAACCTAAAATGATGCACAGAGTAGAGCAAACGCTTTGCCAAATATTCAACTAAATTGGAAAAAATATGAAAATGAAAAAGATAGTGGCACTAGGACTGCTTAGCCTAACGATTGGGACAGCGGCTCACGCAGCTAAAATTGAAGGCACGGGCTCAAGTTTTGCTTACCCTGCGTATACAACGTGGAGTAAAGTTTATTACGGTGAAACAAAAAACCAAGTCAATTACACACCAACAGGCAGTGGTTCGGGTATTAAAGAAGTTAGTGCTCGTCACGTTGATTTTGGTGGCTCAGACAAGCCTTTAAAATCAAGTTCTTTAGCAAAAGCAAGTTTGATTCAATTCCCAACAGCTATTGGTGCGGTGACTTTTGCATATAATGTTGAGGGCGTCAGCGGTATGAAACTAAGCGAAGCCGCTATTTCTGGCATTATGTTAGGCAAAATTACAAAGTGGAATGATCCTATCATAGCGGCTGATAATTCAGGTATTGCTTTACCAAATGAAGATATTTTGTTTGTTCACCGTAGTGATAAATCAGGTACAACCTTTGCCTTTACCTACTACTTGAGCAAAATGAACCAAGAATGGCGCGAAACAATGGGTGCTAAGAAAGTAGTGTCATGGCCGACTAAAAACCGGATTGCTGGCAAAGGTAACTTTGGAGTTGCAACGGCGATTAAAAATAATGGGTTTTCTATCGGTTATGTGGATTACGCGGATGCTAAAAAGAATGGTTTAGATATGGCTATTATTGAAAATCGCGAAGGTATATTTGTTAAGCCAGAGCCAGCAACATTCGAAGCTGCGGCAGTGTATGCAGACTTAGATCCTAAAAAGGACTTTTATGCCAATATTGCATACCCACCAAAAGGCTATCCAGTCGTGACAGCAACGTTTGCATTAGTTCCTCAAAATGGTGAAAATGCAAAAGAAGTGATCAAGTTCTTTGATTATGCATTAACCAAAAAGAACAAGCTCATTGAGTCGGTCGGTTACGTTTCCCTTCCAGATGCAGTGATTAAAAAAATCCAAGGCTACTGGGTGGAAAAAGGCTTAAAATAAGCGCAATCTTTAACACAAGTTAACTTAAAAGCCTTCTCAAGAGGTTGTTGAGAAGGTTTTTGTTTGTCCCAGAGGGCGTAATGGAATTATTTTTTAGAAAAATTGCTCAATTAAGCGCTAGCTTAGTTTTTGTTATCTTAGCGGCTACAACGCTGGTTCTTTATTTATCAGCGAAACCGGCGATAGAAGAGTTTGGGGTTAAGTTTTTGTTTGAATCTCGTTGGGGCGAAGAAGAAAAGCTTGAGTTGTCGCCTGCCCAATTAGCCGAGTTAGAGTCATTAAAGGCGGACAAAGAGCAACCTTTAGAAGATGACTTTATTGAAGATGAAGAGGATTTTATCTTCGACGATGAAGATTTTATTACCGATGACGATATGGACTCTGAAGACAAGACCTCGAGAGAGGTTTATGGTGCATTAGTCCCTATTGTTGGTACGGTTTTCTCAACGCTTATCGCAATGTTGTTTTCAGTGCCTATAGCAATGGGCATTGCTGTTTTTCTATCTGAAATCGCGCCTGCTGCAGTCGCCAAGCCTGTTGGCATAGCGATTGAGTTGTTGGCTTCTATCCCCAGTATCATTTATGGCATGTGGGGGCTGTTCTACTTTGGCCCATTCATCGCGGCTCTGTTTGGTGGAAATACAGTGTCATTGTTGGTTGCGGGGCTGGTACTTGGAATTATGGTTATACCTTTTATGGCGGCTTTAAGTCGAGATGCGATAACGACCGTGCCTGATATGCTGAAAGAGTCAGCGTATGCGATGGGGGCGACTAAATTAGAGGTTATAAAAGATGTTGTTTTTCCTTATGCGCGGTCGGGCATTATAGGCTCCATAATATTGTCATTTGGCCGAGCGTTGGGCGAAACGATGGCAGTAGCCTTTGTTATTGGGGGCGTGTATCAATTTGCCAAAAAAGTAACCGACCCGACAAACTCAATCCCAGTGGTGCTGGCAAATAGCTTTGCAGAATCAAGTGGGTTGAGCTTATCTGTCTTATTTTATTTGGCGCTTATATTATTTGTCCTAAGCTTTATTGTGATAGCGAGCGCTAAATTTTACTTCTTGAGGAAAAAATAATGCGTTTAATGATGAATCGCGTGTTTATTGTCTTCTCCAGCTTGGCCGCAGTAGTAGGGTTACTTTTTTTAGGCTGGATTTTGTTCACCTTGTGCTCAAAAGGTTTGCAAGGACTCAGCTGGGATGTGTTTACAAAAGACCTGATTGAGGGAGGGTTACGTAATGTAATCGTCGGCCAAATAATGATGTCTGGTATAGCGACACTGATCGGTATTCCAGTGGGTATTCTCGCGGGTATTTACTTGCAAGAGTATGGTGGTAATTCAAAAAGTACAGAGTTTTTACGTGACCTCAGCGATGTCATGATGTCGGCGCCTTCGATTGTTGTGGGTACATTTGTTTATGCAATTGTTGTTGTGCCTACGGGGCATACCAGTGGTTGGGCCGGTGTTTTAGCGCTGTTTATCTTAATGGTACCTATTATTGTTAGGACAACAGACGATATGTTAAACCTTGTGCCGACAGAACTTCGCGAAGCAGGTATCGCCATTGGCGCATCTAAGTACCATGTGACGATGAACATTGTCGTGCGTTATGCCAAGGCCGGTATTTTAACGGGGATTTTGTTAGCTTTTGCTCGGGTAGTGGGGGAAACGGCGCCTTTGATTTATACCAGTGGTTCGAGTGAATTTTGGTCAACAGACTTAACGAGCACATTCCCGTCGTTAACAGTGTCTATCTATAACCTTGCAACAATGCCAGACGATAAAATGATTCAGTTAGGCTGGACAGGGGCCTTTTTGTTAACGGCAATGGTATTAATAATTAATTTGCTTGGCCGTTATGCTAGCAATAAAAAGAGAGCAAACTAATGAAGAATATGATGGAAGTTAAAGACTTAACGTTTACTTATAGTGGTGCAAGTGAACCATCGCTAAAAGCTATTTCGTTGCCAATTGAAAAGAATAAAGTAACCGCGTTAATCGGCCCTAGCGGCTGTGGCAAATCGACTTTGCTACGTGGTATGAACCGTATTCATGATTTATACCCTGGTCATCGCTATGACGGTGTTATTAACCTTTTGAATGGAGATAGCAAAACGTACACAAATATTTTAGACCTGAAAAAAGAAGCAGAATTGATTCGGTTACGCCAACGAGTCGGTATGATTTTTCAAAAACCAACACCGTTTCCAATGACGATTTTTGAGAATATTGCTTATGGTTTAAGACTTTCTGGCGTTAAAAAACGCGCCGAGCTTCAAGAGGTGGTGGAGCAGTCTTTACGTGATGCGGCCTTATGGGATGAGGCGAAAAACCGATTGGGCCATGATGCACGTGGTCTGAGTGGTGGTCAGCAGCAACGCTTATGTATTGCACGGGCGATTGCATTAAAACCAGAGGTTATTTTGTTTGATGAGCCCACCAGTGCGTTAGACCCTATTTCAACCTTAGCGATTGAGGAAATGATTTCTGTTCTTCGTGAACAATACAGTATCTGCATAGTGACGCATAACATGCAACAAGCGGCACGAATTTCAGATTACACGGGCTTTATGTATCTTGGTGAAATGATTGAATACGATCAAACAGACACCATTTTTATGAAACCATCACAAAAGCAAACAGAAGACTACATCAGTGGTCGATTTGGCTAAGGAGGCAGTATGACGACAGGGCAAC
>NZ_JAHRVT010000015.1:0-2608 GCF_019090545.1 Cycloclasticus sp.
AAGCACTCAGTAAAGAAACATTATGGGGAATAGCCGCATTATCTTTTATTGCCGTGTATCGTGAAGTATTCGAGAGCGTACTGTTTTACCAGGCTCTCTGGGTACAAACAAATGGAGATGGTCAAAGCATGATTGTATATGGCTTGATAGTGGCCACGACAATTTTAATTCTACTCGCATGGTTGATTATGAAATACAGTACCCGCCTACCGCTTCGACAATTCTTTGCGGTTAGTGGCGGATTTATGTTTATATTAGCTGTTGTTTTTGCAGGCAAAGGTATTTCTGCTTTACAAGAAGCAGGCAAAATTCCGTTAGACCCTGTTCCCTTACCTAGTATTGAATTGCTCGGTATATATCCAAATTACCAAGGTTTAATAGTTCAAAGTATGATGGTTATCTTAGCCATCCTCATGATCATCAGAGATAATCGTAAGCAGCGTAAACGACTTGAGTAATACGAAATGTGTATTAACTATGGCTTATCTCTGCCTTCAAAAATTGCGTTTATCTAGGGACAAGTAAGCTATGACAAGAAACCGGTCGATTATCGAGTCTAGCTTGAATAGATGGCATTAAAACAGTACAAATTTTGTGATGATACCCCCAAAAGTATTTTAAAAAAATTAATTGACAAAGATGCTAGCATCGGAGTAAAAGGTACATATATGAAACATATAAATCACATCATTGTTTACAGTATGCTTGTTTTAAGCATGCTTGTTCTGCCCATGCAGAATGTGTGGTCAATGGCAAATATGTCGCCATGTGACATGGATATGTCTTCTCATGATATGAGCAATATGGACATGTCTGGTTGCTCTACTTCTATGGGTGATTTATCGTCAACAGATATTGTTGCTGACATAGATTGTGGTGACAACCATTGTAATAAGTGTTTCCACTCATCATCTTTTATCCTAACGCCTAGCGCTGTATTAAAGAAAAATATCAATCGCTACTTTTTTGCTGTTTTTGAAAGCAATTACCTAAGTTACTTTGCTCCTTTAGACTCACCTCCCCCTATTATTTCCTGATTTTTTTAACTGGTTTACTGGTTACTTGCCTAATCAGTAAAAGTTTAATGAGTTGGGTCGTGCTTTTCGGCTCAATAATCAGGAGATCACAATGGTATTTAAAGAACTATTCCCTCAGGGAAACATAAACTCGTCACGTCGTCGTTTTGTTACGGGCGTTGGATCTGGTTTATCAGATGTCGAACTGGGGTTAAGGCTTCGCTATGAAATAAAGCGCGAATTTGCACCGTATATTGGTGTCAATTGGACGAGTAAGTATGGAAAAACAGCTGATATAGCGAAGTTGGCGGGTGAAGATAAGGCGGATACACAATTTGTAGTGGGTATTAGAGCGTGGTTCTAATGCAGTTACTAGAGATAACTTTAATTAAACAATACAACTAAGGATAGATAAATATGATGATTATAAATTTTATTAACAACACTGAAGAAAACTCGACATTACCGATTAGACTACTGTTTGTCGCATTATTAAGTTTCGTTTTATCAGCACCTGCTTATGCAGGTGGTTCTCACGGTGGGCATTCTAGTAGATCAGAGAACTCCTATAAAAAGCCTGCTAAACAAGTGTATTCTGAAAAGTATACGCGTCACGCTGAAGGGCATGATAAAGATGAAAGTCCTGTAGGGCGGCCTGCTGCTCAGCAAGAGGCGACAATGTTAATAAACGTAGCTGCATTCGATACGATGCGTTATGCGTTTTCACCAGCACCATATATAAAACCGGGTGATGTTGTGAAGTTTGTTATTACCAACAAAGGGGGAATTCCTCATGAGTTTTCCATTGGTGATGAGCAAGAACAAGCCAAACACCGTGAAATGATGCAGAAAATGCCCAAAATGGTTCATCAAGATGCCAGCACCGTAACAATAGAGCCGGGTAAGACAGAAGTTCTTACGTGGAAGTTTAATACAGCAGGAGTTGTGATTGCATGTAATATTCCAGGACATTTTGAGGCAGGGATGTTTAAAAATATAACCTTAAATTAATGAAATTGGCCCAGTACACATGTGCTGGGCTATTCATCTAAAACGTGTTCGGCTTTTAAAATTGACAAGGAGTTAAGACAATGGTCATTGAAGACATAATGACAGGCACTATTAAAACTCTTGAGCAAGTAATGAGAAAAGCAGGCGGCGATATTTACCCATTGTTGATAATGCCGCTCAGTGTGTCGGTACGTTGAGCACTCTTGACTTGGTTCGACTTCATAATCTTGAACGTTCGATATCTAATGAGCTGCAGGCATAGTTGATCTGTTCCGAGCCCGTTATAGAAATTGGGCCTTACCAATCGGTTATAAAAGCCATCAAATTAATGGCCATTAAAAATGGCTCTTCACCTAGTAGTTATAAAAGATGACGGTGTGATTGGTGTTGTTTAATCCGTGGATATTTTAGAAAAATACCTATTAACTCTAAAGATTTGATGTGGTTTATAAATTAAAGGTACATGCAACAAATCCTTAGATACCGACATAAGGTTTTTGCGAAATCTCAAATGATCATTTCAATGACTGAAAAACATGAAAACAACTACCAACCATTATTAGAGGATTTTTAATTGCTCA
>NZ_JAHRVT010000016.1:0-8391 GCF_019090545.1 Cycloclasticus sp.
CATTGGCTGTCAACAAAACCTGAGCACCTTTTCTCACTCTGTGACGATCCATAGGAAAAACGGACAACTCAGCTACTAGCGTTCGATTGTCAGTAACTGTTAATGGGGTTTTGCGCCCATCCCCTCGAAATTAACCTTAGTCTAAATTTTTAAGCTTTTTTCTAACTCTAATTACCGTACTTCGACTAACTCCAACTGCTTCAGCCGTTTTATTAATACTAAATCCAGCTTCAGTAAACGAGGCAATCCTATCATGAGCCTCTAAATCAGGCTGACGACCGTGATAAAGTCCCTTTTGCTGTGCTTTTACAATACCTTCTTTTTGCTTACGTTCACGTTCTCGATATTCTTTATATGCACTGGCCGCTAATATTTCTAACAGCATATTATTAATAGCACTAAGTATTGATCTCATAAAATCATCACTTGGAAAACTGCCAAATGTTAAATGACTGGTTGGTAGATCTAAACTAACAACACTAATTCCTTTTTCATTTATTGAGGCTACAAGAGTTTTCCAATCATCAGGGCTTAGCCTTGTTAAACGATCGATTGATTCAACTAACAAAACATCACCGGACTCTGATTCATCCAATAAACGAATTAGCTCTGGTCTATCTAAAGAATTACCAGATTTATTTTCTATATAAAAAGAAGCAATTCGTTTGCTGAAGCCAGAAACGAATTTTTTTAATGAGCTTTTTGCTCTATTTGCATCTTGCTCAGAAGTTGATGCTCGTAAATATGCTCTTATGAACATTTTTGCCTAATTAGGTCTATTTAGATGGTGTCATATCATATAGGTTTATTTAAGTGGTGTCATTACGTAATTGCCTGTGATATATTAACAGTATCTTTAGGGTGTACTCATGTAGAACTGCATGTAATAACACTAATTTGGACTTTGATAATGAAAAAGGATAAACCATACATTGTTGTGGTTTAATATTGTTGTAACAACGGTAACTTTACTTATTTAATAGAAGAAAAAACAAAATCAATTAGCGATGTTTAAACTGGTATTCATTGATGGTCACTTTAATTAGATATAAAGTAAGTAAACAAAAAGTCAGTAAGGTAATTGATAACGTGTCTAAACGAACCATAAGTATGTTGGCTAAAGAACTGAGTGTAAATGTCGAAACAATTCGCTTTTATGAACGCAAAGGCTTAATTAAACAACCACCAAAGCCTATGCAGGGCTATAGACATTACCCGAAAGAAACGGTAAATAGAATACATTTTATCAAGCGTTCTCAAGAATTAGGTTTTACGCTAAATGAGATTGAAGGGTTACTTGCGTTAAACGATAGTCCATGTAGTAAAGTACAAGAATTAGCTAATAAAAAGCTGATCGCAGTACAAAAAAAGATGGCTGACTTGTTGTTGTTAGAACACGCTTTGGAAGAACATTTAGGACAATGCCAAAATAATGATGACGATAGCCACTGCCCAATAATTGATTCGTTGCAACCGAAGTAAATGATTCACTTAACTACCATTTCCCACTAAAACAGCATATCCAATTTTACTTCTGCGCCTTAATTCAAGTTAGCTTATTCCCCGTATCTGTCGTAGCAGATTATCAAAGATAAATTTTTTATAAATCACCCTTGACTCCGTACTTAGGTACATGCAATACACTTGCATTATCACTTAATGAGGTATCTATATGAATCAAAAAGAATCAAACCTTCCAATGATAGGAGGCATCATAGCAGCATTAGGCGCAGGCGTATGCTGTGTAGGTCCTTTGCTCCTGTTATTACTTGGGGTAAGTGGCTCATGGATTGGTAATTTAACTGCATTTGAACCCTATAGGCCATTATTTATCGCATTTGTAGTGTTGTTGTTTGGTTACTCAGGTTGGAAAATTTACCGTCCTGTAGAAGAGTGTGAGCCGGGAACGGCCTGTGCAATTCCTAAGAAACAGCAACAACGAAAAGTCATTTTCTGGCTGAGCGCTATAGTTGCGACAATTTTAGTGACCAGTAATTATTGGATACTTTTGTTTGCTTAATATACAGATCAAGAAATTTATAACATTTTAAAATTTGGAGCTAATTATGAAAAAATTATTATTAACCGCACTGCTTTCACTTTCTAGTTTTGGTGCTTTTGCTGAAGTAAAAACAGTTACACTGGAAGTGCCAACGATGAACTGTGCGACATGTCCAATCACAGTTAAAAAGTCATTAGAAAATGTTGATGGCGTTGAAAATGCGAAAGTTACCTACAAGCCTAAGCTAGCTGTTGTTTCTTTTGATGACACTAAAACCAACATCAATGCATTAATTGCAGCGACTACCAACGCTGGCTACCCTTCAAATTTAAAAAGTGAAAATAAGTAATGTTTAGCCCCTTAGAACTAGTTACGCGTATCGGAGATAAAGCAGGCTCTATAGGTGCACTTGTTTCGGCAATGGGATGCGCCATGTGTTTTCCCGCGATAGCTAGTCTTGGTGCGGCAATTGGGATGGGATTTCTTAGTCAGTGGGAAGGGGTATTTATCAATACGTTGTTACCACTGTTTGCAGTATTAGCGCTGGCAATGAATATCTTAGGCTGGTTTAGCCATCGTCAATGGCACCGTAGTTTTATCGGTTCAATTGGCCCCATTTTGGTTTTACTCTCTTTATACCCTTGGTTCCAGTACGGGTGGAGTTCATACGTTACTTATACGGGGCTAGGACTAATGGTTGCTGTATCAATTTGGGACATGGTTTCTCCTGCGAATAAACGCTGTGATGATGAAACTTGTACCGCTTAACTTTTTAAGAGGAATAAAATATGTCAACGAATAGTTGTTGCTCGTCAAATGACATCCAGCCAGAACAATTACATGTAGCCATTATTGGTAGTGGTTCAGGGGCCTTTGCCAGTGCGATTAAAGCAGCAGAAGGCGGAGCAAGAGTTACTATCATTGAAGGAGCCGATGTAATCGGAGGTTGCTGTGTAAATGTCGGCTGTGTTCCTTCAAAAATATTGATCCGTGCTGCGCAATTAGCGCATCAGCAACGTACTAACCCGTTTGATGGTTTAGAAAATATTCAGCCACAACTTAGCCGCTCCTTATTAGCACATCAGCAAAACGCTCGCGTCGAAGAACTACGCGATGCTAAATATCAACGTATTTTAGAGAGTAATCCCGCGCTATCTTTACTTAAAGGTTATGCACGTTTTAAAAATCAAAATACCTTGCTAGTTCACAAGTCTGATGGTAGTGAAGAAGAGCTGGTTGCAGATCGCATTTTAATTGCAACAGGCTCTACACCAAGCATTCCGCCAATTAAGGGTTTAGTTGATACACCTTATTGGACATCAACAGAAGCCTTATTTGCAGAAGAGTTACCGAGTAGTCTAGTTGTCATCGGCTCCTCCGTTGTTGCTCTGGAAATTGCGCAAGCTTATGCCCGTTTAGGTAGCCGTGTGACAATTCTAGCCAGACATACCCTTTTATATGCTGAAGATCCGTTATTAGGTGAAAAACTGGCAGAGTGCTTTGAAAAAGAAGGTATTAGGGTACTTAATAATACGCAAGCAAGTCATGTTTCTTATGATAGCAATGGTTTTTCATTGGAAACTAACGAAGGAACATTAATCGCTGAAAAATTGCTTATCTCTACGGGTCGCCATGCAAATACTGGAAAGCTTGGTTTAGAAAATGTTGGTGTTGAAACAGATAAAAGTGGTGCCATTGTTGTTAATAGTATGATGGAAACATCAACAGCTAACATTTATGCCGCTGGAGATTGCTCCAATATGCCACAATTTGTTTATGTTGCTGCTGCTGCCGGAAGTAGGGCTGGAATTAATATGACAGGTGGAAATGCGCAACTCGACTTATCTACCATGCCTGCTGTTATATTCACCGACCCACAAGTTGCTACGGTAGGTCTAACCGAAGTACAAGCTTCAGCGGTAGGAATAAATACGATAAGTCGTGTACTTGATATGGAAAACGTACCAAGAGCTATAGCAAATTTTGAAACGGATGGTTTTATCAAGTTGGTAGCTGAAGAATCCACGGGAAAACTGATAGGCGCACAAATTTTAGCCCATGAAGGCGGAGAACTGATTCAAAGTGCGGCTCTTGCTATTCATAATAAAATGACAGTCGAAGAATTGGCAGGTCAACTATTTCCGTATTTGACGATGGTTGAAGGATTGAAGTTATGCGCTCAAACCTTTAGCAAAGACGTTAAAGAGCTATCTTGCTGCGCAGGGTAATCATTTAACGGTAATGTACTTACAGAAATGTTAATGGAGTGCCAATTGATTGAATGTAATCAAGATATCTTAAGGCATTCCATTAACAACACAAATTGGAAGCATGCTAAATCATGATTAAATCTAAGGTTGAAAACATTCCTGTTGGTGAAGTCAGTTTTTTGACAGAGATACCTGACATCAATAAGTTCATTAGTAGTGATGATGATGCGTTGGATTTTCCTTTGAGTATTTCTCAACTGGCACTAGCTGCACAAACATCTGTCCATACGGTAAGAAATTATGTTCTTGAGAACTTAGTACACTGCGAAGAAAAAACTAAGTCAGGCCATTCACTTTACGGCTTATGTGCATTAAAGAGATTAAAGTTCATTCGAGCAGCAAGGGCGGCAGGTCTTCTTGTAGTTGATATCAAGCCATTACTAATGGCAATAGATGCAGGAGAAAGAAAAGTTCCTGAAGACATCCAAAAGCTGCTACTTACTAAAATCGAGCATAGAAAAGTATTTTTAAATCTAGTAACAAACCAAATTGAAGAGTTTTGCAATTAGAACAATTATAGAACAGTTCATGGCTCGACTAAAAACTTGTTAGCTTATCTGTTTTCTATCAATGTTAGCTTGTATATATCAAGCATATAGAATATCAACACCTCCAATTTTTAATGGCACTTTGATGCGCAGTACCTTTTGAATTAGAAATACAAACAGATGGCATTCTTTAACTTATTGATTCTACATCACTAAGTAAACCAGCTAAGTCGATTTCTTTGCGGTCTTTATTAAAGGCATATTCCCCATTTAGATTAATGTGTTGCCAAGCAACAGGTGAAAGCCGAGAAATAACATCAACCACATCTTGCCTACCGTTCCTCTCTTGGATTTGTAAAAATGCCGATAGTAACGCGGAATTATAATAAATAATGCAATTTGAAATGAGTCGAGCACAATCGTTCCATTGTGATACTTGGTAATCATTCCCCCCACGAAATTTATTGCCATTAACTGAAGTAATAGCACGTTTTAACTGATGGTATGCTTCACCTCTGTTCAAGGCTTGCTGGACGTAATGACGCAACGTTGAATTATCAACATACTCCAAAACATAAATAGATTTAATTAAACGGTCGTACTCATGCAATGCTGACAATCTTCGGCTCTTGCCGTTACTCAACTTTCTAATGATTGTGCTTTGAGTGGTGGTTTTACGACTCAATGAACAAACAATATGCTGAATATTGTCCCATTCTTCAGCAATTAGCTTATGATTAATATCTTTCTTTAATTGAATACGGCCTCCGTTCTCTTCAGTCACTTCAAATAGCTCAAAAAACACCTTTTTCATTTTCGCGTATCGAGGGGCGAATGTGTAACCAAAGAAATCTAATATAGCGAAGTTAACATTATTGGTACCATGCGTATCGGTCGATAAGGTATTAGGCTGTATATCTGAAGAGTTGTTATAGAGTAAGTCAAAAGCAAAGTGACCTTCATATTCGTTAGCGCCAATGACTTGCGTACTCACCGGAACATGATTAGAAACCAATGTTAATGCTGAAACACCTTTACCTTTGGAGAAGTACTTAGACGAATACCGAGCCTTAAACGTATTTATGCGACACTCAAATTTTTGACCATCAATGCTTGAAAACAACTGATTATCGTCCACATGGTAATAGGCAAATATTGGCAACGTGGCTATAGCATTAGAAACCTGATCATTAGACGTTTTGAGTGTTTCATATCTGACATAACTATCATCTACACTGCGTAATTTACCCATTGAACGGTCAGAGATATTCGCCATTTTATATAGGCCGTAATTGGTGCCGTTTGCCAATATACAGGCGATCAGATCTTCTTTATTTACTGGTGATTTTTCTTTAGTTGCTGATATGTGTGTAAATGAATTTAAGTAACCTGTCTTTTGATCAACAAACAACATGAGTTCAACGATACCCATGTGTTGAATTTGATTGTAGAGCGGGTTTTCAATTGTTTGTTGCCAACGGCTGTTAGGAATTGACCACTTGAGTTCGGCTTTGCCAGGAATAAACTCAACATACTTATTATCACCACTAAAGATATGCTCGCTTGCTTCCTTCAGCTTAACTTCTAATTGTTGGCTCTTATCTGCGAGTGTTTGGTTAATCGGTGTTGCCAGCTTATCAAGGCCAGTGTTTTCAATGATTGTCTCTTTTTGCTGCCATTCTTTAGGTTGTATAAGATCTGACGTTAAACTACGGTTATTAACGCTTTCTTTCACCGTTAAGCTATTACTGTGAAATAATTGTTCGGCTTTACGATAAAGGAAATACTGAAATCGATTAGCAATTAATTTGGTATTTTCTCCCTCTAAATACTCTCGGTCATGTTTAGGTACCACATCGATGTTAATGGTTTGGATAGCCTTTTAATTCACTAAGTTCAGAATGTGCCATAACATACTGCTCATGGAGTTCATCCTTTAAATGAATGAACTCAATATCGATAGACATAAATAATGAGCGGATAAGTTTTTTAATTTTACTGGATTGTTTATCAATAAATTGCCATTCGTACTGACGGCCATCAAAGTCGTTATTATCTAAGTGATCACTTCACAGTTTAATACTGTCAGCAGGGATCAATTCAAAGGCTTTTTTACGTACATCACCAAAGCTTAAATCATCGTCCATATCGGTATCGATGAAGTACTTTAATAAACTACCAGCGGATTTTAATTTGGTTCTTACAATGGTTACATCTTCAACAATACGCTGCTTTGCATAGCCTTTAGCTGATTCGGTTAACTTCCTTACCAAGTAAATAAATGCAGCAACAAGATTGTCGTTAGTCTCTCGGTACCTGAAGAACAAGTAACAAACGAGATATAAAATAGTTTGGCTATCTGCGTGTCTTCTAAGCTTATAAACGGACTTGTGCTTTACCAGTGAAGCATAGTATTCAAGATTTTTAGGTGATAGCTCCAGTTCAGCAATCAGTGACTTAATTTCTGGATAAAGCGAGCGTATAATTTTATGCGTCTTCAGCTCTTGGGTGATTTGGCTCGTTGAAAAGTCCTTAGCCATTTTCTTTAACTTGGCTAAGTCAGTAAAGGTATTATTTGACTCAAGTAATTTAAGTAATGTTTTTCTGGTACCTGAAGACAAACTATCAAGCAGCACCATTTCAATTCGGTTACGCTCATTTGATAATACCGTAGAAATAGTGTCTTGCAGCGTTGTATAACCAGCTAGCGCTATTCTGTTTTGACCAAAATAAGCAATACATTCATCAAAAACATACCTTGGTTCAAGGTTGATTTTTACAACATCGTTAAGCCTTTTTAATAGCGGCTCTTTATCTAACTTGCTTTGGTATGCTGTAAACCCTGTATATTTTAATAACTTATTAATCAGCTTAGTTTTTGTTGTTGGTGATAAATCCTCAAGAGACATATCTTTATCGCTGAAATACTTGGATCTTACATAATCTAAATCATTACTGACTTGAGTAAATGAGAAATTAAATACTATTGGCCGTGACCTAAAGTAACCAAGCAGTAAGATAAAATACACTCTGGTTTCAATACGTCTTAATTCGTTGACGAGCCTTTGAGTTTCACTATCTAACGAAAAATAATCATCACGATCTTTACGGTTAAAATTGGGTAAGGCATAGAGTTCGTTGATTTCTGATTCGCTGAGAATTTGTATACGCTTGGTGTTTGATGAAGAAATAGTGGTAAGCCTTTCTTGTTATTTTTAATCAGCATACCTTAATCAATGAGGTTAATGTTTACCAGTCAACTGCTTAACATTACCATAAAGCCGATTTAAGCGACTAAAGTGGTAAACTTTTCATAAGATAGTTTACCACTGTGTATTATTACTTAAGAATACTAATGCCGATTTCGAGGGGATGGGCTAAATAATACAAACTGTGTTATTCAAGGGGTGAAGTCCAATGGTACGAAAAGTTACTCTAAGCGTGAAAATTCAAGCTAAGGTTAATTTCGAGGGGATGGGCGCAAAACCCCTTAATAATAAGCGATCGCCTGATTGCTCTCCCGAATTTACATTACGATGAGAAATAACACCATCAATAGGCGATACAACATTATAAGATTTAAGGCTTTCGTTACTCTGGATGGTCAACAACAGATCACCACGCGCGACAG
>NZ_JAHRVT010000017.1:0-45488 GCF_019090545.1 Cycloclasticus sp.
CGTCTTGTTGCTGCTAGGCGTGAGTGGCTCCTGGATTGGTAATTTAACCTTGTTAGAACCTTATCGTCCCATTTTTATCCTGCTGGTTTTAGCCTTATTTGGCTTCGCAGGCTGGAAGGTCTATCGCCCCGCCGAGGACTGTGAGCCAGGCACCGCCTGTGCAGTTCCTCAAGTGCGAAAACGTCGGCAGGTGATCTTTTGGTTAACGGCACTGACTGCGTTGGTTTTAGTCACCAGTAATTATTGGATTGTCTGGTTCGCCTGATGACGATTTCTAACCTTTTATTTTGATTAAATCCTTATGGCTTGCTCTTGGAGAAAATTATGAAAACACTCGCCCTAATGTCCCTGTTCGTACTGACCAGCCTGAACGCTTTAGCTGCCCCGAAAACAGTTACTTTGGAAGTCCCAACCATGAACTGTGTGACCTGTCCCTTTACCGTGGAAAAAGCCTTACAAAAAGTCGATGGCGTCAGTAAAGCCGAAGTGACCTTTAAGACCAAACTGGCGGTGGTCACCTTCGACGACGAAAAAACCACGGTAAAAGTACTGACCGAAGCCACCACTAACGCGGGTTATCCGTCAACGCTCAAGGAGTAAAGCATGGAAATGCTAATACGGTTACTGACCCGGTTCGGCGATAAGATTAGCTCATTGGGCGCGCTGGTTTCTGCTATGGGATGCGCCATGTGTTTCCCGGCCATTGCCAGTCTGGGCGCTGCGGTAGGACTGGGTTTTCTCAGCCAATGGGAAGGTCTGTTTGTTAGCACGCTATTACCCCTGTTTGCCTGGATTGCCTTGGTACTCAACGGACTTGGCTGGTTCAGCCACCGGCAATGGCACCGTAGTGCGCTGGGTGTGGCCGGCCCCATTTTATTGCTGTTATCGCTCTATCCGTTTCTCCAGTACGGCTGGAGCAGCTATGTCACCTATTCAGCATTAGGCCTGATGGTTGCCGTATCGCTTTGGGATATTTTTTCACCGGCGAATAAACGCTGTGATGATGACAGCTGTGCTGTTTAACACGACGCAATGCCTGACTACTATTTGAGGAAAACGAATGATCTTACTATCGATAGAAGGGATGACCTGTCCAAGTTGCGTCGCCCACGTTAAAGAAGCACTCGATGCGATCGAAGGCGTTAATAAGGTTGAAATATCTTATGAAAACGCCAGAGCAACGATCACCACGAACGGTGGGGTCAGCGTAACCGTTCTCATTGGAGCAATAGAAGCTCTCGGTTATATCGCAAAAGAATCCACTGATATTGCAAAAGAAAATACTCCACCGAATGACTGCTGTAGCAGCGAAAAAACAGACAACGAAAATGCAAGCAACACAGAAAGAAACCAAACTCAACGCGTGGCGATTATCGGTACGGGTTCCGGCGCTTTTGCCTGTGCTATCAAAGCCGCTGAAGGTGGTGCCAAGGTCACCCTCATCGAAGGCGACGATGTGATTGGCGGCTGTTGCGTGAATGTCGGCTGCGTACCCTCAAAAATTCTAATCCGCGCCGCTCAATTGGCTCAGCAGCAACGCAATAATCCCTTTACCGGACTGGAAAATCATGCGCCCCAATTGAGTCGAGCCTTGTTGACTCAGCAGCAGACCGCTCGGGTCGAAGAGCTGCGCGCGGCAAAGTACCAGAATATTCTGGAGACAAATCCTGCGCTTAGTTTACTTATAGGTTGGGCGCAATTTAAAAATGCGAATACCCTGTTAGTCAGAAAAAATGATGGAACCGAGCAGGAAGTTCACGCCGATAAAATCCTGATCGCTACCGGCTCCACGCCAACCATTCCTCCTATTGAGGGTTTAACTGAAACACCTTATTGGACCTCTACCGAAGCGCTGTTTGCTCAGGAATTGCCGCAGCACCTGGTCGTGATTGGTTCGTCGGTTGTAGCGCTGGAAATTGCCCAGGCTTATCGCCGTTTAGGCAGTGAAGTCACCATATTAGCAAGACATACATTGCTTTATCGGGAAGATCCCTTGCTCGGTGAAAAACTCACCGGATGTTTTGAAAAAGAAGGCATTCGAGTATTAAACAGTACGCAAGCTACCAAGGTGACCCACGATGGAAGCCAATTTACATTGGAAACTAACGCGGGCGATCTACGCTGCGATCGTTTGCTGGTAAGCACCGGGCGACACGCCAATACTTGCCAACTCAATCTGGGCGCGGTGGGTGTTACGACCAACAAAAAGGGCGAAATCGTTGTTAACGAACGCATGGAAACGAATGTTCCCGGTATTTACGCCGCCGGAGACTGCTGCAACATGCCGCAATTCGTCTATGTCGCCGCGGCCGCCGGTAGCCGTTCCGGCATCAACATGACGGGCGGATACGCCAAACTGGATCTATCCACCATGCCAGCAGTGATTTTTACCGATCCCCAGGTGGCAACTGTTGGGCTCACGGAAGAGCAAGCCAACGCACAAGACATTGAAACCGACAGTCGTGTATTGGAGATGGAGAACGTGCCGCGCGCACTGGCGAATTTCGAGACCGATGGTTTTATCAAGTTGGTGACTGAAAAAGCCACTGGCCGCCTGATCGGGGCGCAGATTCTGGCGCATGAAGGTGGAGAACTGATCCAGAGTGCGGCGCTGGCGATCCGCAACCGTATGACGGTGACGGAATTAGCCGACCAGCTTTTCCCTTACCTGACTATGGTGGAGGGTTTGAAGCTCTGCGCCCAAACCTTTAACAAGGATGTCAAAGAACTGTCCTGTTGTGCTGGGTAACGAACTTGAGTTGATCCGTATTCATTGATGGAAATGGCATTTTTCATTCGTAGTACGAAAGTGCCAATCAATTTTTTGAGTATAAGTAAAAAAGCAGTCAATTTACTATGACCTTGTTTTTTTAGGGAGGATAGATGAGCGACCATCTGCAAATTCGTTTACCCAGTACCAATATTTTTTTTCGCTCAGGCTTAGTTCTCGACCGGTATCTTTCAGTTGTCTTTGAAATAAATGGATTAGTCCGCTTAAGCCTAAGAAGGCTAAACCGACACATAAAATTGTCCAACTCGCTTGCCAATATGCTATTGCTAAAAACATAGTGGTGATGGTTATAAGGCCGATAGGACTAGCAATTGCTTTGAATCCCAAGTAGCTGAAAAAAACGATGGTGCAAATCAGAAATGGCAAAGCCGCTAACTTGGCAGATGCCGTTAATATTTCTGATGGAAAAAAATGAGCCGCAGCCAAAGTCGCCAGAAAAAGCCCCAGTGATATAAACCAGCAGCGTGCTGGTAAAGATTTAAGTAATTTTATCATCTTAGTACTCTCAAAGTGCACGGGCGGTGCACAATCAAATCATGCATCAGCATTTTAGTTCTCAAAAAGTGCTCTAGTGGTTTGCTCGGCCATAATCTCGCACACAGGACATTTAAGCTGAATGCGCTGTTGAGATACCGTCAAATACAGACTGCCGCATCGACACCGGTGTAAGGATGCTAGCTGTGATCTTAAATCACGAGCTAGAACCCAACCTTCATTAATGGTTAGTTTTTTCCAGGGGATCTCAGCTGGAAGATCTGCTTCTTCCCTTGCAACCAAGTACGCATCGTAAGCCTTCATCAAAGCATCAATATTTAATTGCTTGTAGACATTATCACCACCAACATTGACATAAAGCGCCATCAGCAGGGAGCCTTCAACTAGGGCTCTTCTGCTTTTAACAATGGCATCAGATTCTGGTAATTGACCAGGACAAGGTGACTTGCCAGTCACTTCTTTGTGTAGCCTTCTGATAATGTGGATTGGCAAACCAGTATCGAGCGCGATAATGGTTGTTCGAAATCCGTATTTAATAAGCAGCGAGGCTCGGGTAAACAGCTCACTTTTGGACAGGTTATCAATCATGCATCCCCCTTGTTGTTTAGGGTTGATAATAAATAAGCGATTCTTGGGATACCTGTGCCTTTGCTCTTCACCATCTCAATCAGTTGGCTTTGGTTACCCCTTGGTTGAAACAGCATGAATGATGAGGTCGCCACTCGTTGCAGGTCGTCAACTCCAGCATTAATCAGCGCATCAACCACATCGCGTGTAATTCCAAAGCGCAAGACCGCCTCTTGCGGATCAATGCGCGCCAATTCCCGTGCTGCGTGTAGGTATGCCAAATTTAATTGATAGAAGTCTTGTTGATTGGTTGTCATTGACGGACCTCCAGTTCATGTAAAATATTGCGATAAATAGAAAGCACTCTTTGCCCATACCAGCGTGCACGCTCTTCGTTCCAGCTGTGATAGCGGCCTATGCCAAGCTCTAAATCGTTTGGTGAAGATTTGATTGCTTCGGCCAAAATACTGGAGCCGACAGTTAGGTTGGTGATGGGGTCTAGCAGTTCTGCTGCTGAGCTCACCCGATGTCCGTGCCAATGCAAATTGATTTGCATTAGGCCAATATCGAGCTGGTATTTTCCACTCTCTTGCAGTGCTTGGTTTAACAGTTGCTCTGCTTCTGTCTTAGATTTGGCGTAGGTTGCATTTGAACCATTGCGAATTGCGTATGGCCATGGGCTGGTCATGTTGAGACCACGATGTGAGGCGGACTCAGCCAAGGCAACGGCGTAGAGCATGACAGGATCAATACCAACGCTTTGTGCTGCTTTTTCCCACTGATAGCCCGGAAACGCATAGACTGAAGTGCTTGCAGACATGGCTATCACTAGGGCAATGGTTTTTGCTTTAATCGTTTTCATTTTTGTCCTCTAATTGATTTCCGAGAAGCGCCTGAATGGCTTTCGGGCTTATTCTTTTTAATGGCACTGCGCTGAAGTTGGCGATGCCTCTCGTATAAACTTGTGCCGCTTTTGACCAGTCGCCTACGGCAACAGGCGCTTGCATATCAAATCCTTTTTGCTGGTTCTGATGGTCTGCAATACCCTGTAATAGCCTTGGGTATTCACCCACTTCGTCCCTTAGCAAGTAAGCCTGGTAGCGTGTTAAAAACTCTTTTTGCTTAAAGGGGTATTCCCTGTCATCAACCTTGCAGAGTTCAACCCATCCACCCATGTCTGAAATCACGCGGTGGATAAGCGCATCGTCAAACATCACGGATGTCCAAGCGCCAACCTGACGAACAGCCTTGTCAACTTTGTTCCAAGCAACCATGGCTCTTGAGCCAGAGTTGCCGTCGATATGCTTGATGACGTCAGCGGGCTTTGGAAAAAATTGCCCAGTATCCGGGGATTGAATATGCCGAGTCAGACCGATTCGTACCTCTTCAATGCTGTAAGCACGAAGGGCTTCAAATGCGATGGATAGCAATTGCGGTGATACGCTTTTGCCATACATGGCCCAAGCGGCTCCCCAAACTTCAGCAAACTCGCGTTTATCAACCTCCTGCACTTGAACGAACCTCCCGAATACCTGGTCCGGCCCAGCTTTCAGCAATGCGGCGATTGCTTTCTTCAATATTCAATTGGTGATTGCTGCCCTTTAGGCTCGTCGATGATTGCTGTACTTCATCAATGCGAACGTACTCGTCTTCCCATTGCCGGTTTAAAAGCCAGTTATGTGGCATAGGGGTCTTAGTCCGATCTTGATACTGCAATCGGTTGTCTCGTTGCTCTTTCCAGCGTGTTAGCACTTCCAAGGCGAGTTCATGGTCTTCATTGAGGCCCATGCGTAGCCATTCTTCTTTGGCTTTCGCTTTTTTTTCTTTGCGTATTTGTACATCCCAGAAGTCTTCAAACTGTATCTGGTCAACAGTTTTAACTGTTGGTTTATTGCTTCTCTCAGAGTCATCCGACCGTTGAGAGTCCCTTACCGGGTTGCCATCAGGCATAAACAATGATGAAAATTCTTCTGGAAGCCGAGTTTGAAAAGCGGCAAGAGATTTCAAAAGCGATGCCATACCAACGAAGTCGGCAGGTACATCTTTAAGCAACCGAAAGGCTGCCTTACCTTGGTTTGGGTTTTCGATTGGGTTGTGCTTCAGAAAGCTTCGAATCAAAGTCCAACCAGATCCCTCGCAACGAATCAGGAACTGATCTTGTTCTAACTCACTTAACGCCTTGGCAACCTGTTGCTCATCCCAGTTCAAGTCAGAAGCAACGTAACCAATCGGCAGTCGAAAGCAGCCAAGCAAATTACAATGTGGGCATGTAAGCAAATACAGTCCTAGCAACTTCGCAGAGTCACTCCAGGACAAAACGTTTTGCTTTAGCCAAAAGCGGGTATAGACCTTGCCATAATCACGCATGGAGGTACTCGCTTTTGTGTTTACGTAAAATGCTGACCATTACTTGCCCTTAATCCTACTGGTTACTGGCTTTCAGCTCGCTTGGGCCTTCGGGATAGATATCCGGTCTTAACTGAGAGCGGGTTACCTGTCCTTGCGTAGCTTGTTCGATGGGTAAAACGAATTCAGCGGGAACACGCCCTGATTTATTCAACCAAAACCAGACGTTTTGCTGTTTTGAGTTGATGGCTCGCGCTAATGCTGATTGCCCGCCGACCAAGTCAATGGCACGGCGGAGATGTTTTTGTGTCGTGTTGAACACTTCCATACCGTCTCCTGTTACAATAAAAACTGTTACAAGATTGAATGTTACAGTTTAAACTGTAGGTAAGTCAACAGTTAAAATTGTTGAAAGGCTACAGTTTTATTTGTAGAATACGGGCTTATGAAAACTTTATCCGAACGACTAAACCATGCCTTGCAGCTTACTGGGGTAACTCAGTCTGAGTTGGCTCGTCGCATTGGTATCAAACAGCAGTCGATCAGCCAGATTTGCTCTGGTAAATCGGCTAGGTCTCGTTACACCATGCAGATCGCGGAGGCGCTTCGCGTGAATGCTCATTGGCTCGCCACAGGTGATGGCGAGATTGGCTTGGGGGTCGGTAATGTAGAAGTCGGGCCTGATATTAAGGGAAGAATTCCTCTCATTAACTGGGTTCAGGCCGGTGATTGGACTGAAATAGCGGAGGGATTTGCCCATGAAGATGCTGAGGAGTGGCGTGAAGTCACTGGGAAAGCACATGAGGGTTGTTTCGCACTTCGCGTAAAAGGCGACAGTATGGAAAATCCAAGCGGAAAAAAATCCATACCTGAGGGGGCAGTGATCGTTGTTGATCCTGAGTTACCTTACTCTTCAGGTTCATTGGTTGTTGCGCGTTTGGATGATTCGAAAGAAGCAACCTTTAAGCAGTTGGTTATTGATGGTGAACAGAAGTATCTAAAACCTTTGAACCCGCAATACCCTGCAATACCGATCAACGGCAACTGCACCATCATCGGTGTAGTACGACAAGCTATCATCGATTTTTGGTAGCGATGGAATTTGTGGTTTAGCCACAGTTGTTCATGAGCTGAAGAAGCAACGATTGCAAACAGCTACAACTGAGCATTGGCGCACGCTGAGAGTAAATGGTAACCGATTAGATAACCATTGATTGTTTATAAAGTCAAGATCAGCGAAAATAGCGGCCAATTACGATTAACACGACGGATTTGACAAGCGAAGAACTGAAAAGAGAGTACTTCCAAAAGTGTGTACAAATCCGTGTACAAACTAAAAGAATTTATACATGGCAAACCAAGATTTTCTCAATGAAATCAATAAGCGAAGGACCTTTGCTATCATCTCGCACCCCGATGCGGGTAAAACAACGCTGACCGAAAAACTGTTGTTGTTCGGGGGCGCGATTCAGGTTGCGGGGTCAGTTAAAGGGCGAAAAGCTTCACGACACGCAACATCTGACTGGATGGAAATGGAGCAAGAGCGGGGTATTTCGATTACTACCTCGGTGATGCAGTTTGAACATAATGAAAAATTATTGAACTTGCTCGATACCCCTGGGCATGAGGATTTTTCTGAAGATACCTATCGAACATTAACAGCGGTTGATTCTGCGTTGATGGTCATCGATTGTGCGAAAGGGGTGGAAGCCAGAACCATTAAATTAATGGAAGTGTGTCGTTTGCGTGATACGCCCATTATTAGTTTTATTAATAAGTTGGACAGGGAAGGCAGGGATCCTTTAGAGCTTATTGATGAAGTTGAATCGGTGTTGAAAATTCAATGTGCGCCAATGACATGGCCAATAGGCATGGGCAAGCGCTTTAAAGGTGTTTACCACATCTATAAAGATGAAGTGCATGTGTTTAGCCCAACGCATGGCGGTAAAATTGCCACTGGCGAAATATTTAAAGGGCTAGATAACCCTGGGCTCAAGGAGTTGATGGGCCATGATTTTGAAGACTTTTTTGAGGAGTTAGAACTGGTTCGAGAAGCCAGTACGCCTTTCGATATAGACGCTTATTTAGCGGGTAAACAAACGCCGGTATTTTTTGGCTCGGCGGTGAATAATTTTGGTGTGGGTGAATTGCTTGACGCGTTTGCAGAATATGCACCGGCCCCTCAACCACGACAAGCGGTTGAACGTGAAGTGCTGCCAGAAGAAGATAAGTTTTCCGGTTTTATATTTAAGGTTCAAGCCAATATGGACCCAGCGCATCGTGATCGAATAGCCTTTATGCGTATTTGTTCCGGTGAGTATTCACAGGGTATGAAAATAAACCATGTGCGTATTAAGAAGAATATTCAGGTTGGTAATGCCATTACGTTTCAGGCGGATAGCCGGAAAAACGTAGAACAGGCTTTTGCAGGTGACATTATTGGGCTGCATAACCATGGCACCATTCAAGTGGGTGATACTTTTACACAAGGTGAGGCTTTAAAATTTGGTGGTATTCCTTATTTTGCCCCAGAGCTTTTTCGTAAAGCCGTTTTGAAAGACCCGCTACGTATGAAGGCTTTACAAAAAGGCCTGACGCAATTAACCGAAGAAGGAGCGACGCAGTTATTTAAACCGCTACGGAATAATGACTTAATTTTAGGTGCAGTGGGTGTGCTTCAGTTTGAAGTGACAGCGCAACGCCTTAAAAGTGAGTATAACGTAGAGTGTGTGTATGATAATGCACCTATTACAACGGCTCGTTGGGTGAGCTGTGATGACCCGAAAAAATTTGAAGAGTTTAAGAAGAAAGCGCACGATAGTTTGGCAGAAGATGGCGGTGGCTATTTGGTATATTTAGCGAAAAGCCGAGTTAACCTATCGTTAACACAAGAGCGCTGGCCAGAGATAACCTTTAGTGCGACACGCGAGCTGTAAAACATAAATGATAGGAGTGAGTGATGACTGAAAAAAACTATTCAATAGAAGCATTAGAACTAGGCCCTGCAGAAAACTTTATTTATCTGATTCACGATCACAAAACTAACCGAGCAGCGGTGGTAGATCCTGCTTGGGATGTGCCTAAGGTAATAGAGTTGGCTAAGCAAAAAGGAGTCGAGATTACCGATATCCTGCTAACGCATAGTCACCATGACCATATTAACGGTATTGGTGATGTGCTGGATAAGTACGATGCGCAGGTACATTTGTTAAAGCAAGAAGCTGACTTTTGGGGTGATCACCCAGCCTCGCCAAGCATTCATTATGGTGGTGATGAAATTATGTTGGGTGATAGTAGTATTAAAGTGTTGCATACGCCGGGGCATACGCCCGGTTCAGCGTGTTATCAAATAGGCGATGATTTGTTAACGGGCGATACGATGTTTGTTTTTGGTTGTGGACGGTGTGATTTCACAGGCGGCGACCCAGAAGTAATGTATAAAACCTTGAATAAAATTCGTACGGAATTACCAAGTTCTACGACGATTCTGCCGGGGCACAATTATGCGGTTAAAAAGACATCAACCATCGCAGAGCAAATAAAAGGTAACCCGTTTTTGCATCAGCATAGCCTGCAAGATTTTGTGCAATACCGAATGAATACGCCAAAACGCAAGAGCCCTTATGAGGCAGAGCCAGAATCGGGCTGTGGGCACGATCACTAAGTGGCGTATGAATTTAAAGATGATGATGTGATTTGCAGTTGCACGGGCGTCACCAAAAAGCACTTTTTAACAAGGATAAAGGCCGACAATATCGAGACACTTGAGCAGGCAAGGGAAAAAACACACGTTAATGTTGCCTGCGGCATGTGTGTTTATATTGTGGAAAAACTGCTCGATGTAGACTAAAAGGTTATTTTTCTGTGAGCAAAAAAACGTGTTCAAGCATGCGCGATACGCCTTTGGCCTTGAAGCGTTTTGATTGCTCTAAAATATCCTCAGACACTAAGCACTGAATCTCATAACGCGCAGAGAAATGTTGCTGTACTTCATCAGGTGTTACCGAAAAGGGAGGGCCGCTCATTTCATGTTGGGGGTAGTCAACAGTAATGAGTAGTCGCTGCGTTTTATTAGGTAAAAGTTCATTTAGTTTTTCGACATAGCGGGCGCGCATATCCGCTGGAAAAGCAATCAAGGACGCACGATCGTAAACAAGCTGGTAAGCAGCTACGTCGTCGGCTGTTAGTTCGAATAAATCGCCGCAAATAATGGTGAGATTTTCATAACGATACGTTAAAAAGCGATCACCCTGGGTAATACTAGGCGTGAGTTTATTTTCTTTGAAAAAGTCCTCCACGGCTTTTTTGCTTAACTCAATGCCCAATACTTTTTCGGCGTGTTCTGCTAACCAGATAAGGTCTTTGCTTTTGCCGCACAAAGGCACAAAAACAGCGGCGTTTGCTTTTGGTTTGAGTGCAGCAAAGTGCTCGATAAGATACGGGTTAACGTCATTTAAGTGAAAACCAATTTCACTTTTTGCCCAACGTTCATGCCAAAAGTTAGTGTCCATAATGTTTAGTTTATTGTTGAGTGACCGTTTTTAGGTGCGCGATAATTTGATCTAAGGGTATGTCTTGGTTGTCGCTGTCTGTTCTAGCACGATATTCAACCATGCCATTGTCTAAGCCTTTATCGCCCAGCACGATACGGTGAGGAATGCCAATAAGCTCCATGTCTGAGAACATAAAGCCGGGGCGTACTTTTCTATCATCAAATAAAACATCAAACCCCGCTTCTTTTAGCTCTAGGTATAGTTTTTCAGCCGCTGCTTTTAGGCGTTCAGACTTATGCATATTCATCGGTAATAAAGCAACTTGGAAAGGAGCTAATGCAGCGGGCCAAATAATACCTTTGTTATCATGGTTTTGTTCAATAGCGGCTGCAATGACGCGGGTAATGCCTATACCATAACAACCCATGGTCATCATTTGGTTTTTGCCGTTTTCGTTTAGCACAGACGCATTCATCGCTTCGCTGTATTTAGTGCCTAATTGAAAAATATGCCCAACCTCAATGCCGCGAGCAATAGTCAGGGTGCCTTGTCCATCTGGGCTAGCATCCCCTTCGACGACTTGACGAATATCTTCAATGCGAGTGGGTTCTGCTAAATCGCGGCCCCAGTTTACCCCTGTGTAGTGCATGTCATTTTCGTTAGCGCCACAAATGAAATTTGCCATAGTCGCTGCGCTACGATCAACAATCATGGGTACATTTAAATTGATGGGGCCGATATAGCCTGCATCACAGCCAGCAGCTTGTGAAATCTCAGCATCGCTAGCCATCGTTAGGGGTGATGCTACGCCGTCTAGCTTTTCGGCTTTAATATCGTTCAGTGAGTGGTGGCCGCATAATAAAAGCGCCACAACAGTATCGTCATCACCTTTTACCAATAAAGTTTTTAAACACTGTGCGCTGCTCACGTTTAAGAAACTGCTAATTTCTTCAATGCTGCGTTGGCCTGGGGTAGGTACTTTTTCTAACTGTTCAGTGGCCTCGGCGTGCGGCTCTGTGGGTGCTAATGCCTCGGCTTTTTCTACATTAGCGGCGTATTGGCTTTCAGTAGAAAAGGCAATCGCGTCTTCACCAGAATCAGCCAGTACGTGAAACTCATGCGAGGCGTTGCCACCAATAGAGCCGGTGTCTGCCAATACAGGGCGGAAATTTAGGCCAAGGCGTGTAAAAATATTATGGTAGGCCTTAAACATGCGGTCATAGGTTTCTTGCAAAGACTCGTCATCCATATGAAACGAGTAGGCATCTTTCATAATAAATTCGCGTGAACGCATAATGCCAAAACGAGGCCGAATCTCATCGCGAAATTTAGTTTGTATTTGGTAGTAATTAACCGGTAATTGCTTGTAACTCTTTATTTCGTTACGGGCCAGTTCGGTAATAATTTCTTCATGTGTTGGGCCTAAGCAAAATTCACGGCCATGTCGGTCATTTAAGCGAGCTAGTTCAGGGCCGTATTGTTCCCAACGCCCCGATTCTTGCCAAAGTTCAGACGGCTGTACAACCGGCATTAAGACTTCTAACGCACCAGCATTGTTCATTTCTTCGCGAACAATATGCTGTGCTTTTTGCAGAATGCGAACACCAAGGGGGAGCCAATTGTATAAACCAGCTGCTAGCTTGCGAACAAGCCCCGCGCGAATCATTAATTGATGACTGACGATTTCGGCATCTGAAGGGGTTTCTTTAACGGTATTGAGTGGGAATTGGCTAGTACGCATAGTTATTTTCTTCGGTTAATGAGGTTCACATGAAGCGAGACATTTTACGCTGAAAAAGGACCACTACCTAGTGGCGATAGAAAAGATATTGTTAGGCAGCTTTTTGATCCCAGCGTTTAAGTTTTCTATCAAGCGTGCGGCGAGAGATGCCTAGGCTTTTTGCGGCTTGAGATTTGTTGCCTTTACTCTCATTAATGGCTTTAAGAATATGCTCTTTTTCAAGTGATTTTAAGCAGTGCTTGTTTGTAGTCGCTGAGTTAGTGTCAGCCGCCGGTAATGTTTCATGTAATGGGATGCTTAGCAGTAACGAGCGTTCAATATGGTTGCGTAGCTCACGAATATTACCGGGCCAGTCATAAGCTTGTAAGGCATTGATTGACTCAGTTGAAATGTGAGGGCTGGTTAATTCGTGTTCTTCACACAATTGGCAAACAAAGGTGCTGGTGAGCGCTTCAATATCATCTGGGCGGTCACGCAGTGGCGGCGCAGTAAAAGGAACGACACTTAAACGGTAATATAAGTCAGCCCTAAATAAGCCTTGCTTAACCAGGTCTTTAAGGCGTTTATTTGTGGCGGCAACGATACGGACAGAGGTGTCATATTCTTTGTCGGAGCCAACGGGGCGAATGGTTTTTTCTTCTAAAAGGTGTAAAAGCTTGGGTTGCGAATCTAGCGGCAGCTCGCCAATTTCATCTAAAAATAATGTGCCATTTTGTGCAGTGGCGACCAGCCCTTTTCGTGCATCTTTGGCACCTGTAAAGGCGCCTTTTGCGTGACCAAATAGTTCGGTTTCTAACAAGTGTTGGCTAAAGGTTGCGCAGTTAATAGACACAAAGGGACCTTTGCGTTGGCTAAGGTCATGAATTTTTCTAGCTAATAGGCTTTTACCAGTACCCGTTTCGCCGTCCAATAAAATAGGTGTGTTTTTAGTGGCGACACGATCAATGTCGTCCAACAGTTTAACGACAAGTGGGTTATTACCAAAAAATGAGTGGCGGTCACGAATGGCTTTACGAAGTGCCGATGATTTGTGGGTAGTCATAGAAAATAGCGTCGTGAGACATTTTGTCAAAATTCTCTTTATATTGAGACAAAGTGTCGCATAAGTCTAGTGCGTTGTTATGCTTGTTTCAGTGATAATTTTTAAAGTTAATTATTAATCAATGAGTTGATGGTATGCCAAACCCGTTGGCATTAGTTTTGCTTTATGCCATCGGGTATTTTGATAATCAATAATAAGGAAAAATCAATGAAAATAAATAAATTAGCGTTAGCTGCCGCTGTTTTTATGGGGGGCTCAGTATCGGCTCATGCAGGCTCTGAACTGACAACGCTACTTATGTTGCTGCATGAAAATGGCACGATATCAGATGCGCAATACCAACGCGTATTAGCTGAGGCGAAAGCAACAGAGCAAAAAACGATCGCGCAAACTGAAGATATTCAAGAAAGGCTCGATAAGGCAACCAATGTTGAAGTGAATGTTAATAAAGGTGGCTTAGCTGTTAAATCTCGTGATGGTAACTTCACAACGCAAATTGGTGGTCGCATGCAGTTAGACTCCGCTTGGTATGGAGAAGATGATTCGGCAGCGGGGAGTACATTAGGTGATGGCACAAAAGTACGTCGAGCAAGGCTATATATTAAAGGTACTGTAAATAAAGATTGGTTCTATAAGTTTGAGTATGACTTTGCGGGTACAGGTGATACACGAAAAGGGATTACGGATATTTGGGTTGGTTACAATGGGTTTGACTTTGAAGGGCTAAGCGTTAAGGCCGGCCATTTTAGAGACCCATTTATGTTGCAAGATCAAATCAGCGACAATAATACGCAGTTTACCGAAAGAGCCTCAATTGATGCCTTTACGGCGAGCAGACATATTGGCGTTATGGGTAGCATTGATCGTAAACATTGGACAACAGCGCTCGGTGTGTTTGGTGATAAAGCCAATACAAATGGTGGCTCAGACGATGAGGGATGGGGTTTAGGCGGGCGCTCTACTTGGATGCCAGTTAATGAAAAAGGTTCGTTGGTTCATTTAGGTTTGGCCGCAAATTACCGCAGCACACGAGGAGGCGAGGTTCAGTTCAAACAACAGCCTGAAACTAACATCTCAGGAGTGGACTTTGTGGATACAGGTAAGTTGCTAGATGTGGATAGCTATTTAACATTAGGTGCCGAAGTAGCTCTTGTTAAAAATAGGTTTTCTGGCCAAGCCGAATATATTCGTACTCAGCTTGAACGCGATACAACTAGTGACCTAACATTTGATGGTTGGTATGCACAAACAGGCTGGTTCCTTACACAAGATACACGCCCATATACGCATAAAGGTGCAAAATTCAAAGCAGTTAAGCCTAATAGCCCGTTTGGTAATGGTGGTATAGGTGCATGGGAGTTAGCGTTACGATATAGCACCATTGATTTAATGGATGGCGCTATAAACGGTGGTGAAATGGACAACGTGACTTTGGGCCTTAATTGGTTCCCAGTAGCGGGCTTACGTTTTTCTGCTAACTATATTAAAGTGCTAGAGGTAGAAGGTGGGGCGCACGATAATGAAGAAGCAGATATTATGCAGCTTCGTGGCCAATGGGCGTTTTAACGCGGTAGGCCATCAAAGGGGCGCATTTGTCGCCCCTTGTTTTTTATAACGGGATAAGTAACGGGTAAATAATGAAAAAAATTGTAAAAATACTTTGGCTGATGGGTGTTGGCGCGCTGATGATGTTTGCGTCAAACAGTTCGGCATTGGATGTTCTTAGAATGTCGACCACAACCAGCACAGAAAACTCGGGGCTTTTAGCGGTGCTAAACCCTGTCTTTGAAACCCAGCACAATGTTAAGCTTGAAGTGATTGCTGTAGGCACTGGTAAAGCATTGGCAATGGGGGCGCAAGGTGATGTTGATGTTGTGTTTGCTCATGCACCAGCGGCAGAATTGAACTACGTCAAGTCGGGTGATTTCATTGATCGCTCGGCGGTCATGCATAATGACTTTGTTATAGTAGGCCCGACCAGTGACCCTGCAAATATAGCAGCCTCTAAAACAATTGAAGAGGCCTTGCGTAGTATTGCTCAAATAGAAGCTAGCTTTATTTCCAGAGGTGATGACTCGGGCACACATAAGAAAGAAAAACTGTTGTGGAAGAAAGCCGGTGTTGCGCCCAGTGGGGACTGGTATGTCGATGTCGGCCAAGGCATGGGCGCGGTGCTTAATATAGCGAATGAAAAACTAGCTTACGCTTTAACAGACCGGGGTACGCAAATTGCTTTTGCCGATAAGATCTCCCTCAAGGTGTTGTTTGAAGGCGATGTTAATTTATTCAACCCATACCATGTGATGGCGGTTAATCCAAAAAAACACCCGGGCTCAAGGTATGACTTAGCGATTAAATATATTCAGTTTGTTACGAGTAAAAGAGGCCAAGAGATTATTGCAGATTTTCGTAAAGGTGGGCAGCAGCTATTTTATCCAGATGCTGAGTAAGTAACGACGACCATTAAAATCTCGATAAACGCCCTTTATAAAAATAGAGGGCGTTTTTTTATGCCTGATTACTTAGCGCGAGACCAATAAGAGGCAAGTAGGGATCCAGTTAAATTATGCCATAAGGAAAACAGCGCGCCGGGCAGTGCCGCAAGCGGAGCAAAGTATTTAACTGCCAGCGCCGCTGCAAGACCGGAGTTTTGCATACCAACTTCAATGGCTAGGGTTTTGCAGGTTTGTCGATCCATACCAAGTGCTCGGGGTAGCCAGTAGCCGGTGAAGAGGCCCAGTACGTTATGCAGAGCAACAGCGCCCACTAATAACAGCCCAATAGAGCCTAAACGAGGTTGGTTGAGTGCAACGATAATGGCGATAATAAGCACGATAGCAAAAACAGATATCAATGGGAAAACCTGCTTGGTTGAGCTTAAAAAACGACCAAAAAGTTGGTTGACTATGATGCCAGCTGTGACCGGTAAAATAATAATCTTTACAATATCCATAAGCATTTTCATGGCCGGTACATCAACCTGTTTACCAAGGTAGAGCAGGCTTAAGGCAGGCATTGCAATCACCGCCAGTAGGGTTGAAAAAGTGGTGATCGTGATCGATAGGGCAACATTTCCTTTTGCTAAGTAACAAATAACATTGGAGGCGGTGCCGCCTGGGCTTGCGCCGACCAGTATCATGCCGCTGGCAAGCGCTAAGGGTAATTGCAACCAAGTGGATATACCCCAAGCAAAAAAAGGCATGCAGAGAAACTGCAATAATAAGCCGAAGATAATAGGCTTAGGCGATTTAAGAATACGTAAAAAATCATGTGCTCTTAAGCTAATACCCATGCCAAACATTACCAAACCTAATAAGAAAAAGAGACTAGGTTTAAGGGGTATAAATAAGCTAGGGATTGCGTAGGCGACAATTGATAAAAGTATTGCCCAAACGGGGAAAAGCTTAGTGGCTTTGTTAATCAAGGTAATTCCTTCTAAGCCGATAGGCTATCGTTAGTCTTGTTTAGGAAATCTTTTAGGTAGTACCCTGTATGAGACTCATTACATTGAGTGACCGCTTCAGGTGTGCCTTGTGCAATCACTTGTCCGCCACCATCTCCCCCTTCAGGGCCGATATCAATGATCCAATCGGCTGTTTTTATAACATCTAGATTGTGTTCGATAACCACAAGGGTATTGCCGTGATCACGAAGCGTATGCAAAACGCTAAGTAACTGCTGTATATCAGCAAAGTGCAAACCGGTAGTCGGTTCGTCAAGAATGTAGAGAGTTTTTCCGGTATCACGTTTTGATAGTTCACGTGATAGTTTGACGCGTTGAGCCTCACCACCCGATAAAGTGACAGCGTTTTGCCCCAAGGTAATATAGCCAAGCCCGACATCCATCAACGTGCGGAGTTTTTTTGATACAACTGGAATCGCATCAAAAAAGCCACAAGCATCTTCAACTGTCATTGAGAGCACTTCGTGGATTGTTTTACCTTTGTAGCGAATTTCCAAGGTTTCTCGACCGTATCGCTGGCCTTTACAGCTCTCGCAATTGACGTAAACATCCGCAAGAAAGTGCATTTCTACTTTAATAACACCATCGCCTTTGCAGGTCTCGCAGCGCCCACCTTTTACGTTAAAGCTAAATCGTCCAGGCGTATAGCCGCGTGACCGCGCCTCTGGGGTTGCTGCAAACAGTTCACGAATGGGGGTGAAGAGCCCAGTATAGGTAGCGGGGTTTGAACGTGGTGTTCGCCCTATAGGGCTTTGATCGATATCAACGACCTTATCAATATGTTCTAGGCCATCAACACCGTCATTAGCGGCGATAGGTAAGGATGATTTATTCAGTACTTTTGCAACCGTTGGGTACAAGGTTTCGTTAATAAGCGTTGACTTACCCGAACCAGATACGCCAGTAACACAGGTAAATAAACCGATGGGAATATCAACACTGATGTTTTTTAGGTTATTAGCGCGTGCATTATTAATGCGCAGTGTTTTACTGGCATCCACGGGGTGACGTTGTTGGGGCACAGCGATATATTGCGCGCCTGATAAATATTGTCCGGTGATGGAAAGAGGGTCGTTGATGATTTCCTCAGGCGTGCCTTGAGCGATAACGTTACCACCATGAATGCCTGCTTTAGGACCAATATCAACCACATGATCAGCTGCCAAAACGGCGTCTTCATCATGTTCAACTACAATCACGGTATTGCCTATATCACGCAAGTGAAACAGGGTGTTAATGAGACGTTGATTATCACGCTGGTGCAAACCAATGGATGGTTCGTCTAATACATACATAACGCCAACAAGCCCAGCACCAATTTGACTGGCTAGGCGTATTCGTTGGGCTTCACCACCCGATAAGGTGTCTGCGCTTCGGTCTAATGATAAGTAATCTAAACCGACATTAATTAAGAAATCGAGACGCGCCTTAATTTCTTTGACGATTTTTTTAGCAATTTCGCCACGGTGTCCAGCCAATTCTAAAGAGGAAAATAAGGCGCTAGATTGGCGAATAGACAGGTTTGTGATTGATGGTAAAGTGTGGGTGTCTACAAAAACATGGCGAGCGGCTTTATTTAAACGTTGGCCCTGGCAGTCTGGGCAAGCCTTGCTTGATAAGTATTTGGCCAGTTCATCGCGTACGGTGTTTGAATCGGTTTCACGATAGCGTCGCTCCATACTATGAATGACCCCTTCGAAAGGGTGTGTGCGTTTAATGGATTCGCCTCGGCTGTTCAACGTTGTAAAGTTGATAGGCTCATCGCCACTGCCAAATAAAATGGCATGTTGGGTTTCTTCTGGGTATGAATTAAAGGGCTCTTCTGGATCAAATTGGTAATGCTTGGCTAGCGACATAACCATTTGATAGTAATACATATTGCGCTTGTCCCAGCCACGGATGGCGCCACCGGCAAGGCTAATATCAGGGCTATGTAACACTTGTTGAGCATCAATATATTGCGTAATACCTAAACCATCACAGCTTGAACAAGCCCCCTTTGGACTGTTAAAGGAAAAAGAGCGAGGCTCTAATTCACTGATGCTGTAGCCACAAGTTGGGCAGGCAAAACGCGATGAAAATAAAATTTCTTCATCGTCATCCATGCTGCTGATGACGGCGATACCTTCGGTGAGCTTTAACGCCGTTTCAAAAGACTCTGCCAATCTAACGGACAAATCATCGCGAATTTTAAAGCGGTCAATGATGACCTCAATGGTGTGCTTTTTCTTAAGCTCTAAAGGTGGGGCATCGTCTAATTCAACAATTTCACCATCAATTCTTGCGCGAATAAAACCTTGGTTACGTAGATCATTTAAGGTATTAAAGTGCTCACCCTTACGTTCCTGTACCACCGGTGCTAATAGCATCCAGCGTTTTTCTGGGTCTAAGGCGAGTACAGCATCGACCATTTGCGTGGTGGTTTGCGCTTCTAGTGATGTACCGTGATCGGGACATTGTGGAATACCTGTTCTAGCGAACAATAAGCGCAGGTAATCGTAAATTTCTGTAATGGTGCCGACTGTTGAACGTGGGTTGTGGGAGGTAGATTTTTGTTCAATAGAAATAGCTGGCGATAAGCCTTCAATATGGTCGACATCAGGTTTTTCCATTACCGATAAAAATTGTCGAGCATAAGCGGATAGCGATTCGACGTAACGACGTTGTCCCTCTGCATAAATCGTGTCAAAGGCTAAAGAAGACTTGCCAGAACCAGATAAACCTGTAATAACAATCAGCTTGTCTCGGGGCAGGTCGAGATCAATATCTTTTAAGTTGTGGGTTCTTGCGCCACGAATTTGAATGGTGTCCATTTACGTATCTAATTAAATTACCAAACCTGTTAATATACCCGTCTTTTTAAAGGCTAGGCAAAGTAATTATGGCTGATTCTTCAAGCCAACCATCAGTAATGAGTGAACAAGAGAAAAGAGCAAGCTTAGGATTGGCGGGCATTTTTTCAATGCGCATGCTCGGCTTGTTTATGATTTTACCTGTAATGTCCCTGTATACCGAGCACCTTAATGGAATAACACCGGTGCTATTGGGCTTGTCGATTAGTATTTATGGTTTAACGCAGGCGTTATTGCAAATTCCATTTGGCTTGATGTCTGACCGCTTTGGGCGTAAAAAAATTATTACGATTGGCTTATTACTGTTTGTAGCTGGTAGCGTTGTCGCTGCCTTATCAACAACGATATACGGCATTATTCTTGGCCGGGCTTTGCAGGGAAGTGGCGCTGTTGCTGCGGCAATTATGGCGTTGGCGGCCGATTTAACGTTGGAGCAAAATCGGACAAAAATAATGGCAACGATAGGCATCAGCATTGGTATCTCATTTGGTATTGCGATGGTACTGGGGCCATTGTTAGCATCGGTTGTTGGCTTGCAGGGTATTTTCTGGTTTACAGCGATTTTGGCCACGGTGGGTATATTTATCCTGCATAACGTTGTGCCAGACGCGAAAAAATTATCGGTGCATAAAGATGCAGAGCCTATTCCTGCTTTGATGGGTAAGGTGTTAAAAGATACGCAGCTATTACGTCTTGATTTTGGTATTTTTTGCTTACATTTAGTGATGACCGCTATGTTTGTTGTGCTTCCACTGGTTTTACGAGGGAAGCTGGGCATCGCTGCGGATCACCACTGGATGGTTTACTTGCCTGTGTTGGGGTTATCGGTAGTGGCAATGCTACCCTTTATTATCCTCGCAGAAAAAAAGCGTAAGATGAAAGTCGTTTTCGTTAGCGCTGTAGCGGCCTTGTCATTGGCTAGCCTCGGGTTGTATTTGTTCAGTGGTCATCTTTGGGGCATGCTGGGTTCTTTATTTGTATTTTTCACAGCATTTAATTTGTTAGAGGCGAGTTTGCCGTCATTGATTTCTAAAATAGCGTTTGCTGGCGGAAAAGGAACCGCGATGGGCGTTTATTCCAGCTCGCAATTTTTTGGCGCTTTTTGTGGTGGTTTAATGGGCGGGCTAGTCTGGAATAATTATGGTTTAGCCTCCGTGTTTTTAGCCTGTGGCGGTATTTTATTTATTTGGTTTATAGTGGCGCTAAGCATGAAGGCCCCACGTCATATGAGTAGTTTGTTGAAACACGTGGAGATCGAAACGAGCGAGCAGGCACGGCAAATAACTGATAAGCTATTAGCGGTAAAAGGGGTGCTAGATGTTGGTATTTCAGTTGATGATTCAACGGCTTATTTAAAGGTCGATAATGAATTATTAGATGAGATGGCACTAGAAGCAATCATCCCAACTAATCAAGCAACAGGCTGAGATTAAACTTTAAACCCGCCCCATTGAGGGCAAGAATAACGGAGCACAACATGGCAAGCAGAGGCGTAAATAAAGTAATTTTGGTGGGTAACTTGGGTAAAGACCCTGAGATTCGTTATATGCCGAGTGGTGGTGCGGTAGCCAATGTTACCGTGGCAACATCAGAATCATGGAAAGATAAAAATACAGGTGAACAAAAAGAACAAACAGAGTGGCATAGAGTAGTGTTTTTTAATCGTTTAGCTGAGGTGGTTGGTGAGTACCTTAAGAAGGGCTCAAAAATTTATGTAGAAGGTGCTTTGCAAACACGTAAATGGCAAGATCAAAGCGGACAAGACCGTTACACTACAGAAATTAAAGCCAGCACAATGCAAATGTTGGACAGCCGAGGCGGTGGTTCGGCTGAATTTTCGCCAGCAGGTGCAGCGCCGGCCTCGAAACCGAGTAATTTTGCATCAGCACCGGCACAACCTACAGCACCGATGGATGATTTTGATGATGACATTCCATTTTAGAGACCATCGAAGACTGCTTTGTACATAATAAATAAAAAAGCCCATAGTTAATGGGCTTTTTTATTGGGTGTTGTAAACAGCGGATTCGTTACTACAACATATACAATGGTTTTATGTTGTAGGTTTGAGCCTTGTCTGTTGTTACCGCGCTTTAGGTGAAAAATACCTAAAGCTAAGGGGAGCTGGAAAACTTAGCCCTTGTCGTTATCCGCTTGGGGTAAACAATCCATAATGGCTTGATGTTGCCCAGCAAGTGCCTTATCAATTAATCCAGGGAATAACCCATTCAAGCGGCCAAATAAGCGTTCTTGCCAACCCACAAAATGCCTAGCCTTACTGCTTTGTAGAAAGTCGGCAAACTCTGTTGCTACTTTTTCAGGTGTATCTATATTTGCCTTGATAGCCACATTAAGCGCTTGGGTGTTCTCGTCGTTGAACGGTGTATCAGTTCCGCGTGGTGCGAAATAGCGCACATCAACCGTGCCACCGTGAAGTTCTCGTCGGAGGGCTTCGGTAAAACCTTTTAGGCCGTATTTGCTGGCGCTGTATACAGTAAAGCCTGCAAAGGCCAAACTAGCAAAAGCAGAGCCGATATTAACAATTTGCGCAGACGGTTTAGCTTTTAATAACGGCAATAGCTGCTGTGTTAATAAAATAGTGCTGGTTAAGTTAATATGAATAACAGAAGAAATTTTTTCTTCGCTCATGGTTTCAAAGCCTGTAAATGCACTGATACCAGCATTATTAATCAGTATGTCAATACCACCTGCTCGTTGCTCACAATGTTCTTTAATGGCCTGTCGGCCTTCAGAAGATGAAATGTCAGCCGCCAAGACATCGTGTTGGCCTGATAGATTTTGTTTGACGGTTTCAAGCTTATCTTGATTTCGGCCTACTAAAATAAGTTGTGCGCCTAATTCGGATAATTCTTTGGCGATTGCTGCACCAATACCACTGCCAGCACCGGTTAATAAAATGACTTTATTGTTGTACACTTAGTTCTCCTTTTGTTCGGTTTTTAACGCAACGAAAAGATAATAAAAATTATTACGCCGTTAAGTAAGTATACCTTGATTTTTAAGGTGTGGTTGAACTGAGCAAGTCAAAATAGATAGACTTTGGAAGTAAGATGTCTGAGTGTTTTAAGTTGCTTTGTGCTATTTTGGAAATTAGCAATTATCGTGTGATAGAGGCGTTTTGCCGCTGATGCCAAAAACTCAGTAAGCGTAGACAGGGGGAAGTGTTAATTAAAAAGTGGAGTATTTGCTTGTTGTCTTTTATTTTCATAACAATAAAAAAGCCCCTATTAAGGGGCTTTTTTAATTAGCTAGGCCGTTATTAAGCCAGCTAATTTAGCTTTTCCAAGAAGGTTTGCTTATTCTTCAGCTGCGGCATCCGTCTTAGTTGCTTCATTTGCTTGAGACATTGCATCATTTGCCATTTCTTTAGCAGCGTCTACAGCATCAGTTGTTGTTTCTTTAACAGCATCAAGCATATCAGCGCCTGCTTCCTTCGTTGCATCCATTGCGTTTTCGGCACCTTCAGTTACATCAGTAGCTACTTCTTTTGCACTTTCCATTGCGCTAGATGTGGTCTCTTTAGTTGCATCAATGGCTGAGCCAGCGGCCTCTGATGTAGCATCTGCCGCATCTTTTGCCATATCACCTGCAGACTCAACGGCACTACTAGCGGCATCTTTTGCGCTGGAGGCGGCTTTTTCGGCTTCTTCACAACCGGTTAAGAATAAAAGGCTTGAAATCAGTGCGGCGATCAGTAAAGTTGAGTGTTTCATTGTTGTTCCTTCAGTTTGTTGAGGTAGTTAATGTCGTTCGACTAGATTATATAGTAACCAGTCAGTCATAATAAAGCTAGCAAGTGAGACAAACAGAGCGAAAAGCTTGTGTTTAAGAGCAGCAATAATTTAAAGGCGTTGAGTAAAGTATATGAATAAGAAACAGCCAGAGTGGCTAAGTCCAGAAGAGTATCAAATGATTGTCGGCCCCTCATTGAAGGTGGCGGCAGAGTTGGCAGCTAGTAGAGGCGATCCAACGCTTTTTAAAGATTTACCTTGTATGCTGGGTTTAATGCATTTGGTCAACCAGTTAAAAAATTACTATATAGATGAATGGGCTGTGTTGAGCGGGGTGTCGAGTGAAACGTCCTTGCAAAAGGCCCCAGAAGCTGCTTGTATGATGGTGTTAACAGAAGGCAATGTTGCAAAGGCTGAATTGAATATGATGATCAGCTCGCTTAATAGGGCGTACCAACAAGTGCTAGATGCGCAAATAATGGAGCAGGCAGATATGGATATAAAGCGGGCTTGGGAAGCGATAAAAACCAGTCAGCATGAGCAGTTTTTGGCCTTATTGGAACAAGCAGCAAAGAAATTTGTTATCGCACTAGATAGCTGGGAAAAAGTGAGGCGTGGTTAAACCGTTCTTAATGCTACTGCTGCCACTGGTGCTGTTTGGTTGTGCCTCTACACCACCTAAGAACCAAGCAAACCTGTGTGCTATTTTCTATGAAAAAGATGATTGGTACCCGGCAACCTTAGCGGCACAAAAAAAATGGGGCACACCAATAGCTGTGCAAATGGCGATTATTCATCAAGAGTCTCGCTTTCAATCGAATGTTAAGCCTCCAAGAGATTGGTTTTTGGGTGTTGTTCCTTTACCTCGGTCATCCAGTGCGTATGGTTATGGTCAGGCGCAGGATTCAACTTGGGAGTGGTATATGAAGTCGACAGATAGTTACGGTGCAGACCGTGACGACTTTGCCGATGTCGCCGATTTTATTGGCTGGTACACCAATGTGTCGCAACGAAAGTTGGGGATATCAAAATGGGATGCCGAAAAACAATACCTTGCTTACCATGAAGGTCACGGCGGATACAGTCGTGGCACATATTTAGCAAAGGGGTGGTTGCGACGTGTTGCGAAAAAAGTGGGTGCTCAGGCGAAACGTTATTCAGCACAGTTAAAAGGCTGTGAGTCGACATTAGATTCTGGTTGGTCAATATGGCCGTTTTAAACATATCGAAAAGCCAAAGGGTGCGTCGCCTACTCATAGTCGTATGTCTTATGGCGGCGATACTATCTAATACATCATTGGCAAGAGACCAAGAGGCATTTCCATTGCCGCATGTGCTAAAGCCAGATGTTAATTTTTGGTTAAAAGTTTACACAGAAGTGACGACTGACGAAGGCTTTATACATGATAATCAGCGGTTGAATATCATTTATGAACGCTTATCTTTTACACCGGGCACAAGCTATAAAGAACGTCAACAATCCATTAAACAAAAGAAAAAGTACTACCAAGACATTTTACTCTACCTTGCGGCTAACCCAAGTAAACGACTAGATCAGGCGCGATATAGGCATATTAAAGCCTTGTGGCCAACAGGTACTACCGGCGAAGAGTTTAAAGAAGCGGCAAACCGGTTACGCTTTCAACTCGGGCAAGCAGATCGGTTTAAGCAGGGGTTGGTGAGGGCAGGGCGTTGGCAGCCGTATATTAAGGAAGAATTTCAAAAGCTTGATTTGCCGGATGAGTTGGCCGCTTTGCCGCATGTTGAGTCATCATTTCGTTCTGATGCTAGATCGCATGCTGGAGCTGCTGGTTTGTGGCAATTTACGCGTTCTACGGGGCGTCGGTTTATGCGTATTGATCACGTCGTTGATGAACGATTAGACCCCTTTCTGGCAACAAGGGCAGCGGGCTTGTTGTTAAAAGATAACCATAAAATTACGGGAACCTGGCCGCTAGCATTAACCGCTTATAACCACGGCGCTGCGGGTATGAGGCGCGCAGTGTCAGCGACGGGGGGAACTGATATTGCCAAAATAGTGCGTGAATATAAGGGCCGTACGTTTGGGTTTGCCTCACGAAATTTTTATAATGCGTTTGTCGCTGCACACGATATTGACCAGCAACCGTCAAAATATTTTGGGCAAGTGCAACGAGACCCCCCGATGGTGATTCAAGAGGTTAAGTTGCCATCCTATTACTCGGCGCAAGGCTTAATGACGGCATTTGGGATTAACAATAATATTTTTAAATCGTTGAACCCAGCGTTACAACCGACCGTTTGGTCAAACAATAAATATATTCCAAAGGGCTACAAGCTTCGGGTGCCGGTAGAGACGGGTGCTGCGTCGATTAAAGGGTTAATGGCCAGAATTCCTCCTGACGAGCAATCAATGAAACAAAAACCTGATGTTTCATATCGGGTGAAACGAGGTGATTCGCTCTCTAAAATTGCTGAACGCTTTAAGGTAAAAACCAGTCAGTTAGTGGCGATAAATGGGCTAAAGAGTCAACATAAGATTCGTGTTGGTCAGCTACTAAAGTTACCTAATATAGCGAAAAACGAATTAAAGGGCGCACACCTAGTAGCGCAGGATGCTATTTTTTATACCGTCAGAAAGGGTGATCGTTTATCAGCTATTGCAAGTAGGGTAGGCGTGTCTGAGGCGAATATTGTGTCTTTAAATAAATTAAAAAATAAGCATTATTTATATGTAGGACAAAAACTGCGGATACGAGCAACCCCAGGTGTATTGTCAGTCGCTGCGAGTGCAAAGGCCCTTAACCCTAAAAACAATGTAGAAGAAAACAGTTTAAAAGCGGACCCGAGTAATTATCGAGTGGCCGATGATGGGTCTGTCGAAGTTCAAAGTCATGAGACGCTTGGGCATTTTTCCGAATGGTTGTCGTTAAAAACGGCGGTCTTGAGAAAGCTTAATAAGATGAGTGCTCAATCTCGGCTAAGGATGGGCGATCGACTTAAGCTTGATTTCTCGCATGTAGACAGGCGTCAATTAGAAAGCAAGCGCTTGGCTTTTCATAAAAAAATACAGGATGACTTTTTTAAGCGGTTTAGCGTTGTTGAAACAGAAACATTACGGCTCAAAAACGGCAGTTCTGTTTGGTTATTAGCGCAACAACAAAATGTGCCGTTATGGTTGTTAAGGCAATACAATACGAAAGTCGACCTTAATCGTGTTAGCACTGGGACACGGTTAACCATTCCTAAGGTTAAGAAAAAGCCAAAATAGTAGACCTTATGTTGAAGGTGAAATAACGAGTTCACCTGAAGTGACACTAAAGTTGTTATCGCCTTCCAGCGTAGCAAGGAGATCTTGGCCAACCATCTCATTGCGCCAATCACTCAATAACTCAAGATCGCGTTGACCATGGATCAACTGTAATAATTCTTTACGATTGGTGAGAGACGTGGCGTTGACGTTCGCGGCGGCGGCTTTCAATCTTACTTGAGCCATTAATAGATCGGCTAAGGCTTCTTGTTTTTCAGTGACTTTCTTAGGTTTTTGTTGAGCCGCAGTAGAGGCTGGTTTTTTGTCAATGGCATTGGCAATAATGTCGATAATTGCGCGCCCAAATTTATCGGTGAATTTGTCTGAAATGCCGCGAATAGACGATAGAGTGTGGAGGTTGGTTGGCTTGAGTTTGGCCACCTCTATTAAAATATCATCTTTAATTATCCAGCCACGAGGGATGTCTTTTTGTTGTGCAAGGTCTTCACGCCATTCGGCTAATTTTTGTAACGCAGATAAGGCGCCACCTTTTAAACGTTTGGCTGCTCGGATCCTTTTCCATGCAAGTTCTGGTGGGTTGGAATACAGTGAAGGTTTGCATAAATCGGCAAAGGCTGGCGCCAACCAATTAAGTCGGTCTTTTTCCTTTAGTTGGTTTTCTAATAATGGGTAAAGCTTGGCTAGATAAATCACATCGTCAGCTGCATAGGTGATTTGTTCTTCGCTTAACGGTCTACGTAGCCAGTCTGTACGTGAATGAGCTTTGCTTAATTGCACACCCAAAATATCATCCACTAATCGTGCATAGCCGGCTTGTTCTGGGTGGCCTAAAATGGGCGCGGCAATTTGAGTATCAAAAACAGGCGCTAATGGCTTGCCGCGTAAATCGTAGAAAATTTCTTGATCTTGACGTGCGGCATGGAAGACTTTGAGTATATTTTGGCTGTATAAAATATCCAATAAGGGCTTGATGTCACAGGCTATTGGGTCGATGATAGCGACTATATCGGCAGTGGCAATTTGAATTAACGCCAGTATTGAACGGTAGGTTTTTTCCCGTTGAAACTCAGTATCTATCGCCAACCAAGGTTCGTTTTTTATCGTGTTACAAAACTCAGAAAGCTGTTCATTGGTGTCGATATAGTGAGGTTTCGTCATAACAGTAAAGCGTGTAAAAAGAAGAGGCAGTGTAAACGATGATTAAAGTTTTTACAGCGCAAAATTTTATCGAGGTTGCTTTTTGGAGAAACTACCTCGAACAACACGGGATTGCCTGCCAAATCAAAAATGAGTTTTTAGGGGCCGCTGCCGGAGAGTTACCACCGACAGAGTGTTGGCCAGAGCTTTGGATAAATGATGAACGTGACGAACAATTAGCGCAAAAGTATTTGGCCAGTGATCCACTGGGTGAGCAAGATTTACCTGCATGGAGATGTTCGTTTTGTGGAGAAGAAAGTGACGGACAGTTTTCACATTGTTGGAATTGTGAGAAAGAAAAACCTATCGAGACAAATTAAGGCGGTTAAAAGATGAATATGGCATTGTGGGAGCAATTAGCGTTGGGCGCGTTAGCGTTATTGGTTATTTTTTGGTTTAGACCGGGTATTAAAGCGGCGCTTAAACAAAGTGAAGAGGCGGAAAAGGACTGGGCTGGTATTTTGTTACCCATAGCGGCTGTTATTTTATTTGTTATTTTTTTAGTGCTGACCAGCTAAGGGTGAAAATGTTCGATGTTTGATCGAGTAGTTAGCCGTTATTAGGTCTGTTAAGGGACATGCAGATGGCTTTGTATATAACAAGGCATAAGTAGATGCCTCAAATAAGAATAGGTTTTTATGCTTGGTTTGAACACAATAAAACCGAGTGTATTAAACCAATACACGGTTAATTTGTTAGCATGTCGTTATTATTAGATCAGGTTATATAGTTAATGAATCAAGAAGAAGCAAGAGCAGCAGAACTCATCAGTAAAACTCAAATTAAACGAGAAGCGGATGATTTGGTGGCGCTAGGGAAAAGGATTGCGGATTTGTCGCAAGATCAATTCGATGGCATGCCATTAACGGATGACTTAAGACAAGCCATTGTTGTGGCCAGAAAACTATCTAAAGGCGGGGCGATAAAACGGCAATTTAAGTATATTGGAAAATTGTTACGCAGTACCGATGTTGAAGGGATTAACCAAGCCATTGAACGACAGCTCGATAAAGACAGGGCGGCGACAGCTCGCTTACATATGATGGAGCAATGGCGAGATAAGTTAGTCGAGCAAGGAGATGCAGCGTTGAGCGAATTCTTAGTGAATTACCCACAGGCGGATCGCCAACACATTAGGCAGCTTCAACGAAAAGCGAATCAAGAATTGGAAAAACAAAAGCCGCCAGCTGCTGCACGGAAAATATTTCAGTATATAAAGGAACTGTCGGTTAATGATTAAGAAGCTGTTCAGTTAAGTTCGCTTATAGTGTCCAGATGTTTATAAATAAGGAGAGGGTTATGTTAGCTAAAAGATCAACAATGGGTGTTTTGGTGTTGCTTTTTTTATTCTCGATTACAGCCGTGCATGCGGCTAAACCAGAGGGCGAGTTTGTAGGCAAGGCCGAACACAGTGAATCCTTTTGGGAGCGCTGGTTTGGTCGCTCTGAGAAGCTGGATAAAAAGGAGCTCGACGACACGCTAGGCAGTAAAAAAGAAAAACAGAAGCAAAATAAAGATAAAGAAAAAACGAAACATTATTTTACTGAGTCAGAACGTTCTTATATAAAAGATTATTATCGCCGTGATGGTGATGATAAAGCCGATAAAAAGTATAAAAAAAATAAGGACAAACAGGTACCTTATGGTTTGCAAAAGAAATTAGATCGTGGTGGTCAGTTGCCTCCAGGTTGGGAGGCAAAAGTAGCCCGCGGAGAAGTGTTGGATAGCGATATTTTACGATACTCAGAACGTATCCCGCATGAGTTGGCCAGACGACTGCCTACGATACGTGATGGTGAAGAAGTCCGTCGAGTAGGTAATAAAGTGGTACGGGTTTTAGAAGGAAACGGTACAGTTATTGACGTGATTGATCTAGCAGACGTTCTGCTTCGTTAATAAATATTTCTAGTGTCTGGTCGTTATTACAACGGCCAGACGATTAGAATAAGGGGGACAGAGATCAGCGTGATAATAATTTCCAAGGGTAGTCCCATTCGCCAATAATCCCCAAATTGATAACCGCCGGGCCCCATTACAAGTGTATTGGATTGATGCCCAATAGGTGTTAAAAAAGCGCAAGAGGCACCAATGGCAACGGCCATTAGAAAGGGGTCTATATTCACGCCAAGTTGATTTGCAATGCCAACAGAAATAGGGGCCATTACTAGCGCAGTGGCAGCATTGTTGATAATGTCGGATAAAAACATTGTGGTTACTAGAATCAGCGTTAAAACCATGTAGATGGGTAACCCTTCAGTGATACTAACGATGCTACTGGCAACCAGCTCGGTAGCGCCTGTGCTTTCTAAGGCGCGACCAACCGGAATCATGCCACCAAGTAAAATAATAATTGGCCAATCGACATCGCGATAAACGTCTTTGCCAGGCAAAAACCCCATGATGGAATATACAAGAATGGCTAAGATAAAGGCTCCTGCCATTGGCAAAATATTGATTGCACCGAGAATAATCGCGCCAATAAATATTGCCAAAGCTATCAAAACCCGGCGGTGTTGCCCAATTTGAATGCCACGTTCGGCGAGCGGTAATAGATTGAGCCCTGTGAGCATGTCGTTAATTAAACCTTTTTGGTATTGTAGCAATAGGACGTCACCGGCCTGAAAGGTATTGTTGCGTAGGCGTTTGCGAACCACAGATCCTTCTTGAGCAAGGCCGATAACAGCAACTGAATTAGCGGTTCGGCGACGTAAATAAGAAACATCTCGGCCAACCAGCGGAGAAGTGGCGGTAATAACACACTCGGTCAGTGCGAGGTCGCCCTCGGTTAAATTATCAAATGTTTTTCCAGTGGCTGTTTGAAATTCTAAGTGTGAATCAGCAAATTTGCTCTGCAAGGTTAACGGGTCGCCTCGAAGGATTAAGATATCGTTTTCTTTAAGCTTATAATTTGGGTTCGTATTAAGCGCAAAATAGTGACCACGAGCAACGCCAACAATGCCAATATCGTTAATTTGAAGGTCTTCAACTTCATTAACAGCAAGGCCAATTAAGGGGCTTTCTGGCATCACCTTCGCTTCGGTTAAGTAACTACTGACTTCAAATAGCTTTTCGGGCTGATTTTCTTCAAATCGTTTTTTTGGTATTAACCGCCAGCCAATTAAGGTAATAAAGGTGACGCCAATGACAGCGATAACGGAGCCAATCGGTGAGAAATCAAACATACTAAAAGCGGTTCCAGTAATGTCAGCACGATAATTTGCAATGATAATATTGGGTGGCGTACCAATCATCGTACTCATGCCGCCTAAAATACTACCAAACGCCAAGGGCATTAAAACCATCGCGGGTGATCGGCCGTGCTCTTTAGCGGTGGCAATGGCAACTGGTAGTAATAAAGCAAGCGCGCCAACATTATTCATAAAGGCAGAAAAAAAGGTGACAAGAGCCGTTAATAAGGCAATATGAATGATGGCGTTACCAGTGTGGGGTAATAAGTAGGAGGCCACAACATCAACAACGCCGGCATTCTTGAGTGCTTGGCTGATAATCAACACAGCGGCAACGGTAATAACAGCTGTGTGCCCAAAGCCTGCAAACGCCTCATTAGGGGTAACAAGGCCAAATAATAGAACAGCAGTCATGGCTGTTAACGCAACAATGTCATATCGCCATCGTCCCCAAGCGAATAAAGCAAGGGTTACCGTTAAGATGGCGAATATTATGCTTTGATCATGGTTCATATTCTTTTAAAAGTAAGTTTTTGGCTTGGTTGATTTGACTCGCTAAGGTTTCGGAACCGCCTTTGTCGGGGTGTACTTTCTGCATGAGTCGTTTATGTGCTGCAATAATGTCTTTTCTTGAAGCGCCGGGCTTTAAGCCCAGCATAGTGAGGGCTTGTTGTTGATTCATTGCTTGCGCTGAAGGCGGTGGGGTGTTGCCCTGAGCTTTGCTTTTAGTGGATTTTATTAATTTAGCCACACCAAGCAGGCGTAAAATATTGGGCAACTGCTTTGCAATAAGTGGAATGGCGGAGCCAATAAAGGCAAAGATAATATTTAGTTTGCCGGTGACAGCAAGAAAGATAAGCCCGAGACCTAACAACAACCAAAGTGATTTTCGAATAGTGGCAGCAACGGTTTCAGCGGGGGTGTTGAGGAACCATCGGACGAGATAGATGGCACCTAAAGCAACGGCAATAACTAAGAGCAGGCGAATCATACGAGCGGTAAATTTATTTGTAGCATTATTTTATTAATTCACGGTATTTCTTCTAATTTTGTCTAAGCTTACTGTGTGCGAAACGAAAATAGAAATAAAATCTCAAAACAAATCCAAGAACTGCCGGAGGATGCAAGACGGTTTTGTTTTCTAATTGAAAATATAGATGAGTTTGAGGCGCAGAACTGGCTGACTCAAATTAGTTTGGTTTTGCCAAGAATTCACGCCGTTATGGAAGTAATCGATCATGCAAATAATAGGGCGGAATGCTTTTTTGCATTATCTGATATTGATGAGCGCTTCGAGCTTTTCTGCCACCTTAAAAAATCATTAGGCGAGAAAGACGGTTATGAAGTAGGTGAGGAGTTAATCCATAACGAACTGTATGGAAGCCTGTCTGAAGATTTGGCCGACCTTTACTTCGAGATTAAACGGGGCTTAGATATTATTAATTGCGGCCAAGAGAACTTATCTGTTGCTTTGAACCTATGGCGTGATGGGTTCTTTCTTCATTGGGGGCAGCATTTGATCGATGCTGAGCGACATTTGTATCATTTACGCGTCCACCATCAAATATAAAGCTGTTGGATGGGTTAGTTGTAGTAAGTGCTTGCTTACTTTTAGTCACGTTGGCGGTGTTTGAGAGATTGTCGTATCCAAATAATAACCCCGGTAAAAGCTAAAAATATAAGAATAACTGCGATTAAATCAAACAATAAAACCCCGTAGGCTCCAAAAAAACGGCCACTATGTATGTCTAGCATAAAGGTTTCCAGTGAAATAATGTTTGATTTATAGCGTTGGTTGATGGCCTTAAGTGCAGTCTTTGATAAAGGTTCTTGGCTGGCCCAGTGTAGCTGTTCGTCAACGGTAGTTTTTTGAAAACTCAATGCCTCAGTGAGTCGATAAATTTGATCGTTTGCAAGCAAGTGTATTTGCTGATCACTAGTAGACCCTATGCGATTAATATTAGCGGGGACTCCGTTGAGAGTGCCCAATGTTTCAACGAGCTGGTTGTCTGCGTCAATCAGCAGTACCGTATTGGTTAATGCAATAAGTAAAAAATCATTAAATTCAATGGCACCAGCTAACATGCTGTCTATTGCCATAGCCTCATTCGAATTGATGAATAATAAATCATCGGCCTGTGTGACGGTATATTGCTTTGTTTTGAATTGTCGGGTCCAAGTAGGCGCTTGGATGTTGTAACTGTCTAATAGAAAATTAGAGCTAAGGTGTTTTTTTTTTAGCGCCAAATCATCGGTGTGGTTTAACGCAATACCGCTGAGGCTAATAAAGATGACAAACACAGCAGCTAAGAGCCCCGTGTAGCGATGCCAAAGGTATAAGGAACTAAATTTTTTTCGGCGATACCTTTTGTTGCCCATGATTTAAAGTTGTTGTTCGAGGTAAAGGGCTATTCTAGCGACTTTTTTTAGGGCTCGTACGGATAAAGTGGCACCAGAGATGCCATCGATATGTTTATCAAGTTGTTGATCTTGGTTGATGCCAACATTATCGAATTGGCGAGTAAAGAACGTGTGTTTAACTTCCCAGCCTCGTGATTCTCTAAAGGTTAATACTTTGAGTTGTTGTATTTTTCCACTCTCAATGACGACACCGATAGTAATGGGTTTTTCTTTGCCAACTTCGTCAAGTATCCACGCTGTTTTTTCGCCATCTTGCCAATATTTTACGCGGATAAACGAAGGCTTATGTTGCAAAAACTGAGTGATGACTTCTTTCTTATCTTTCGTTAGCCAAACCGATGATAAAGGGGGGGTGTTGCCTTCAAACACTTGATTGAGGAAAGCCTCAGGGGTCTGATAGACCCCTTTGGCGATGGCTGCTTGAAAGAAAAAAGCAGCGGCAAATAATAAGGCAATCCTTTTCATGGGTTTTTAAGTAGACCGATTAAAACTGATAGCCGATGCCGAGGTTAAGTCCATTTTGCTCTTTACCATCATCATTATTTTGGTATTGATAGTCGGCTTTAATGACAACATCTTCATGTGGCCAGTAGTTTATACCAACGTCCCATTGTTCCTTTTCAGTATCTTTAGCGGTGCCAGAGTTGCTACCTGCATAATTATCCCATTGGTTGAATCGAGCAAATATACCAAATTTTTCAGATAAACGGAGAGATGGCTCAACGTAGAAACCTTCTTGTTTGTCAGCGCCGACTGCTTCAACAGCGTAACCATCAATATCCCAAGCAGCATATAGAGCCTTGACAGTGAAGGGGCCAGTAGACCAAATAGCATGGGTTTCAATTAAGTTACCGCTTTCTAGGCCTGCTACTAAGCCTTGACCCATGTTTTGTTGGTGTTGAGCTGATACTGCAAGTTCAAGACCTGGGATGCCAGTGTACTTAATACGTGCGGTAGCAGCCGGATCATTCGCTTTTGCTTTGCTAACTTTTTGACGACCGCTGCGGATACTGAAACCATTATCAACATTAAGGCCAGAATGGATATAAGCGTCATAGCTAAAGCCTGCTCCTAGTTCACCATGAGCACCTGCACCTGCTGCCCACCAAGTTGCTGGGATAATGTTTTTTTCGATGGGGTTACGTTCTGTGCCGTAAAAAGTAGGTGGCTCATGAGTTTCGTTGATAATACCGACAGGTAGTAAAAATGAACCGGCACGTGCGGTGTGGTTATCATTGAGGTCGAAGTCTATATACGCTTGTTCTAGTTGAACTTGACCGTCTTTGCCGTCTCCTGAAAGGCTATATTCAAGCTCTAATTCTGAGAAAAAACGAATATCATCGGTAAACTCATGGCCAAAAAATAGAACAAAACGGTGGAAGTCAATTTCATCTTTATCACTAGCACCACCTTTGCCTGAAAGGTTGTTGTAATGTAATTCACCATAACCGCCAATGCTGGTTTTGTCTGCCCAATCAGCTAGTTTTTGGATACCACTGGCACTGTCAGCAATAGATTCTGTCGCGATAACAGCAGCTTCTACCTTGTCGTTGGTTGTGGCAACAGCATCTCGCAATTGGGAGTTTTCTTGTTCTAATTGTTTATTTTTTGCTTCCAGTGCATCGAGCCTCTTAGCAAGGTCTTCAAGCGTTAATGCCGATGCCTGTGGGGCAGCAAGAACCCCCAACAAAAGCGCTAAGCTACCTGACTTTTTAATACTGTTTTTCATGATAATCTTTTCTCTTAGAAAGTTAAAAATTAGGGTGAGAGGGAATCTTAATACGAATCATTCTCATTAGCAACCAAATAATTCTCTGCTTTAATAATTAACAGGCGGTTTGATGTCATTTCTCGTATAATGATGGGGTATAAATATATTTATAAGGAGTTAACGATGGGTGCAGCAGGTTCATTTAATTCAGTTTTATCGGCAGCGGATATCAATATTAGCGAGGCAGCTGGTGAAAAGCTTTCCGAGTTATTCGCAGAGGTGGGTGATGAAATGGATGCCATTCGTATTTTCGTATCAGGTGGTGGTTGTAGTGGCATGTCATATGGCATGACATTTTCTGATGAAAAAACACCTTATGATAGCGTATTAGATTCGGGTGATTATAAGGTGTATGTGGATTCAGTGGCCTTGAATTATATGCGTGGCGTTGAGATTGATTTTATTGATAAAGGCATGGGCGAAGCGAGTTTTGTTTTCAACAATGTGTTTGCGGCAACAGGCGGTTCAGGCGGCTGTGGTTCATGCGGCTCTTCTAGTGGCGGTTGCAGATAAAAAACAGTCGGTCGTTTAAAGCTTAGAGGTGCCGCTTAGTTTTTAACGTTGTATCTGTTTTTTTATAAAGCGGCGCTGATTCTTATTAAAAAACCTAAAGCTAGGCTTTAGGTTTTTTTTATGTTGGCTTCGAACTCGCTGCAACTTGTACGTTGGGCGGCTGGTTTTTACTGAGGGGTATCAAGGCTATAGGTTGTTTAATGCAGCCTATAGAAAGTTAGATAACGATATAAAAAATAGCCATTTCTCAGTCTCGGGGTTAAGAGTGAATCTTATGAGTTTTTAGGCGGTGTCGTAGCCTCATGAAAACCAGCTGGAACATGCCCCATTTCACCTTCATTGAAGAAAAAGCCTTTCATGTGTTTCTCAATCACTTGAATGCTTTCCACATCCGCGGTACTTAAACCATTTTCATTGATAATCATTGATAAGCGCTCGAGCCATAATGCCCAGCCTTCTTTGGATACGTTTGCCAGAATGCGTTCACCTAGCTCACCTGGATGGGGAGCACTGTCTAAGGCTTCGGATTCGGTTTTAAGGACGACACATTGAACGGTGTTAGTCATAAATAGGCTCTGGAGTTAATTTGAAAAAGATTATACAAGGCTTAATACGGAAGTGCAGGTCTAAAAAGGTTTAACTGTCGCCAAAATTACAATGCCAACCAAAAATAACACGGGTAATTCATTCATCCAACGAAAGTACACGTGGCCATGTTTATTACGATCGTGCTTAAAATCAAGTAGCCACTTGCCACAATAAACATGGTAAATACACAGTAATGCAATTAATGTTAATTTTACATGCAGCCAACCCGATTGGCCAAACGCAGCCCAGGCATAGTCTGTCAGCATTAAGATGCCAAAAAGGAGGGTAAGGACCAGCCCCGGTGTCATGATGCCAAAGTATAATTTTCGTTCCATCAGTTTGAAACGCTTGTTGCTGGTCTCATCATCGCTCATGGCGTGATAGACAAATAAGCGAGGCAGGTAGAATAGGCCAGCAAACCAGGTGACCATGAATATCATATGTAGCGCTTTGTACCACATTAGCTTTTAGCCAATAATTTATCGAGCTGTTTTCGCATCTTTTCCTCATCGAACAGCCCAAGCTTGTGTAAGGCGATAGTTGAATCGGGTGCGACTAAAAAGGTAGTCGGTGTTAAACGAACATTACCAAAAGCTTTCGCGACATCGCCTTTCGGGTCTAAAGCAATAGTGTATGGAAGAGACTTCGCCTGTGTCATCGCGATAACATGCTCTGGGCGATCATGCTTCATAGCAATAGCGATAATAGACACACCTTTATCAGCATAATCTGCATGGATCGCTTTTAAATGAGGTATTTCTTTAATACAGCTAGGGCAATCGGTGGCCCAAAACGTGATTAAAGCAGGTTTGCCATGGAGTGAGGTGGTGGCAATTTCTTCTCCGTTTATGGTGCTTATTGAAATGTCAGGAACCTGATTGATGGCGCCGCTATTGAAATACACCAAACCGGCAAAACCAATCAGTAACATGGCTAATATAAATTGGAAGGATTTATTTTTGTTCATTGGGTTTTGCACTAAGGTAGTTTTGAGTTAACCCTTGATATAAGGCTATAGGGCAAATTAGTTTAGATGTTCCGTTGGCAATAAAAGCTGTAGCCATCATTGGCAATAATAAATCATGTGAGTTAGTCATCTCCATAATAATGACAAAGGATGTTAACGGTGCTTGTAACATGCCTGAAAAATAACCTGTCATGCCTAAAAGAATGACAACTGAGACAGGGGCAATTGGCAGCCACTCAGCTAGGTTGGCTCCAATGCCTGCGCCAACCGAAAGGGATGGTACAAAAATACCAGCAGGAATGCCAATAAAAAAGGTGGCTATACTGGCGAGCATTCGCATCAAAGGGTATTCAGATGACATGCTTTGCGCATTGAATAGATAGTTTTTAGTTTCTTGGTAGCCCGTCCCTGCAGTTGCACCCTCAGACAGGTAGTTAAGAATAGAAATAATGATGCCGCAAATAAAGGCAATTTTAAGGGGTGATAAGTAGTTTATAGATTTTAAAAAAGGCCCGCCTTTAAGAAGGATTAAACTAAAAAGGCCGCCCATAAACCCAGTAGCAATACCGCAGACAGGAATGATGAGCCAAGCTTTTCCCCAAGGAAAGGATGTTGGATAGTTGTCCAAAAACACATATTGCCCATGGAGAATTAAGGCCGTAGCACCGGCAAAAATAACGGCAGTGATAATGAGCCCACTGGTTTTCTCCTCAAGTGAGCGCCCCATTTCTTCGATGGCAAATACAATGCCAGCCAATGGGACACTAAAAAGTGCTGCAAAACCGGCGGAGCTGCCAGCTAAAATGAGTCCGCGTTCTAAATAATGAGGTCCAAAGTTAGCAAACCGCCCAAAGTAAGTCATCAAGGCGGCGCCAATGTGTATAGCTGGCCCACCTAAACCAACAGAAGCGCCGGCAAAAATACCGCCAATACTAAGGAATAGTTTACCAACAAGGATTCGAAAGCTAAGTAGTGGTTTGTTAAGGCCGGCTTCTGAAGGTTCAAGCGCTGCTTTAACTTGCGGGACACCGCTACGTTCTGAGCCAGGAAAAAAAGTAAAGGTGACCCAAGCAAGAAAAGTAAGGAGGATAGGTGTAAATAAAAAGCTGTAGATCAAGTATTTTTGATGCAGCTCTCTAAATAATGTGCTGACCAATTCACTTCCGAAAGTTAAAGCGACCGATGACAAGCCTACAAAAATAGCGCCTAACCAGAAAACAAGGTGAGTTTTCCAAGCAGAGAAAAGCGTAAAAATTTGCTGAACGTTGGGGTTTGCCATTCGACTAAGTATATCAGACGATGCTAGTGTAAAATGTGCTGATAATAAGGATTAATATAAAGAGGCAGAAGTGTGATAAAAGCAGGTATTGTAGGTGGAACGGGTTATACCGGTGTGGAGTTGCTCCGGTTGCTAGCGATGCATCCACAGGTGGATGTCCAGGTAGTAACATCGCGGGCCGAAAAGGGTTTGCGTGTTGATGCTGTGTACCCAAATTTACGCGGGTTTAATGATTTATGCTTTGTTGCCCCGGTTGTTGAAAATTTAACAGCATGCGATGTTGTGTTTTTTGCAACACCTAATGCGACAGCTATGACGATGGCGAAAGAGTTATTGGCTGCTGATGTCAAACTAATAGATTTATCAGCTGATTTTAGGTTGAAAGATGTTACGGTTTGGGAAAAGTGGTATGGCGCTAAACATGCTTGCCCAGAACTACTTGAGCAGGCAGTGTATGGCTTGCCTGAAACAAATCGAGAGTTGATTAAACATGCAGATTTGGTAGCTAACCCTGGCTGCTATCCAACGGCTACGCAGTTAGGTTTTTTACCGCTTCTTAAGGCAAATGTTATTGAAAGCTCAATGTTGATTGCCGATGCGAAATCAGGCGTGAGTGGAGCTGGTCGTTCTGCCAGTGTTGTCGGTTTAATGAGTGAAAGTGGTGAAAGTTTTAAAGCATACGGTGTTCCGGGGCACCGACATTTACCTGAAATTTCTCAAGAATTGAGTCAGCTGTCTGCATCACCGGTTTCGCTAACATTTACACCTCATTTAGTGCCAATGATTCGAGGGATACATGCCACGTTGTATGCGCCGCTAAAAGAAACGGGGATTAACTTGCAAGATTTGTTTGAGACGTTTTATGCTGATGAGCCCTTTGTCGATGTATTACCTAGTGGTGCGCATCCGGATACAGGTGATGTCCGTGGCACAAACCGTTGTCAAATCGCTGTACATCAGCCTCAAGGTGGGCAGGTTGTTACCGTATTGTCGGTGATTGATAATTTAGTGAAAGGGGCTTCAGGGCAAGCTGTTCATAATATGAACATTATGTTTGGCTTGGATGAAAAAACGGGCCTAGATCAAGTAGGTTTATACCCCTAATATAGTATAGGTGCTTTTAATGGTTCGTCACCAATGTCCACACCCGTATCATCAAACGCAGCGCAGGCGGTTAATCGAAAAAACGGCGTTGTTTATTGTTATTGTGCTGCTGGTATTGTTTTTTGTTTTAGGGCGACTATCGGTTAAAGATGTTAAACAATATCAAGCCGATAATGCTCGATTAAAAGAATCTGTTGTTAAGTTAACGAAGGCAAACAAAGCTCTTGTGAAACGGCTCGACTTTATTGAAAGCTCGAAGGTAATCGATGCGCAGTCTCAAAAAGATGCAAGAAAATCATTGGTTAAGCTGCACGAAGAATTAAGCGATACAAAGGAGCAGTTGGCTTTTTATCAGCGGGTTGTCGCACCAGAAACGTTAATTAAGGGGCTATATATTGATAGTTTTGATATCAGGCCGCTCGATGAAAAAGGTGGTTATGACTATGAACTAGTGTTGGCCCAAGGCACGAGCCAGAAACAAGTGATTAAAGGCCAATATACGTTTTCAATAGTAGGTGACTGGCAGGGGGAAGAAAAGGAGTTCCTGCTAGAGGATTTGTCTATAGAAGGATTGAAGTCTGGTAATTTTTCTTTTAGGTATTATGAGTTGCTAACAGGTGAAATTAAGTTACCGATTGGATTTATACCTAAGACAGTAAGCATGATTATTAACCGCTCGAAAAAAGGCTCCAAGCCAATGCAGGAGCAGTGGCTTTGGCGAGAGGTCGTTAGTGGCTAAAGGTTGAGAATTAGGAGCTAACGCCTATCTGGGATAGACTAGTATGCTAAATTAAAGAAATAAAGTTAGAGGTTGAAAGAATGTTTTCTTCAAATACAAAAAAACTGAAAGAGATTAATACCACTAATGTATCCACTATTATTGGGGAGGGTACGGTTGTTCAAGGAGATATTATTTACACTGGTGGGCTGCATATTGATGGTCGCGTTGTCGGAAATGTATCGGCGGAAAACGGTTCAACTGCAACGCTTACGTTGAGTAAGCTGGGTGCTATACATGGGAATGTTAATGTTCCTATAGTCGTTCTTGATGGAGAGGTTCAAGGTGATGTGATAGCGTCCGAAAGGGTGCAAATGATTGCTAATTCTCGAGTGACAGGCAATGTTCAATATAACTTAATTGAAATGGAAGTAGGGGCAGAGGTGAATGGTCAACTCGTGCGCCAGCAAGATGCGGCTTCCAATATAACAGCTATCGGTTTGCAAGAAGAACCTGTGCAAGACGAACTTTCTTAATAGAAAGTGTACTAACCGTATAGTGAATAAATTTTAAATAAAGAGGCTCTAAATATGACAACATTTGTTGCAGAAGCGGATATTAATTTCACAGACAGTGCGGCACAAAAAGTGGCTGAGCTGATTAAAGAAGAAGGTAACCCCGAGTTGAAACTTCGGGTATATATTTCTGGTGGTGGTTGCTCGGGTTTTCAATACGGTTTCACCTTTGATGAAACCATGGCTGAAGATGACTTTGGCATAGAAAAAGATGGTGTCGTTGTAGTGATAGACCCAATGAGTTACCAGTACCTTGAAAAAGCAGAAGTTGATTATAAAGAAGACCTACAAGGTTCGCAGTTTGTTATTCGTAACCCAAATGCAACAACAACTTGTGGTTGCGGCTCATCATTTGCAGCATAGAAACCAGTTGCTTTATTAGTTACTAAGTTATTCAGTTTAAGCGGGGTAAATAGAGCCCAAAATAACGGCTTTATCGGCCCCGGTAACCGATGGCAGGTTACCAGTTTTCCCCTCAAGCGCCCGTTTAGCAAGCCATGCAAAGGCACTGGCCTCTACCCAATCAGGGTGAAGGCCGTGAGCCTCCGTTGAATCAATAGGTAGCTCAATTAAATGGCGAAGCCTTGTCATTAAATAGTCATTATGTACGCCGCCGCCGCAAACTAAGACGTTATCAACGCCTGGGAGTTGCGTTAGGCTTTTTGCAATACACTGGGCCGTTAATTCGCATAAGGACGTCAGCGTGTCGATCGTACTGCCGGGGTGTCGCTCTATGTGTGAAGCCAGCCAGTTAAGGTTGAAATATTCAGGCCCTGTGCTTTTAGGGTAAGGTCTTGCGAAGTATGGATCGTCCATCATGCTGTTGAGAAGGGGGGTATTAATACGCCCAGTTTTGGATAACTGTCCGCAATGGTCATAGGGTCTTTCAAAGTGCTGCTGACACCATTGGTTCATTAGTGTGTTTCCAGGGCCGCAATCAAATCCAATAATAATGTTAGTTTGGTCTTTATTAAGATAGCTGACGTTCGAAATACCACCAATATTGATAATCGCTTGATTATCGTGCGCTGATTGAAAAATAGCTTGGTGAAAAGTAGGCACTAGCGGAGCGCCCTGACCACCTGCTGCAATATCGCGTCGTCTAAAGTCTGCCACAACAGTAATTCCGGTTTCTTCAGCAATACGGTTGGCATCACCAATTTGCAGAGTAAAAGGCGGGGTGCTATTAGGGCTATGGTGTATCGTCTGTCCGTGTGAGCCAATAGCAACGATGTCGTGAGGGCTTAGGCTTGTATTGTGTAGCGTGTCTTGCACGCATTGAGCGTAGAATTTGCCAAGCTGGGCATCTAATGTCCCGAGTGCCTCATAAGAGATGTGAGTTTGCCCGCAGGCGGCTGTTATATCGGCTAATAATACAGCTGGGTATGGCTTATAGTAACTTGAGAAAAGACTTAGCTTGTCATTGCTAAAATCAACAATAGCAATGTCGACACCATCTAAACTGGTGCCTGACATGATGCCGATATACAGTTGTTTCACGCTGTTTTATTTAAGTGCTAACTGAGTCTTTTTTGCGAGCGCTAATTGCGCTAAAAGAGGAGATGTCTGATTTTTGAATTCAGCCAGCAAGTTTTTATTGATTGGTTCAGCCGCGGGGAATTTAGTAGTTAAAGGATTCCGGTGAACGCCATTAACTCTAAGCTCATAATGCAGGTGTGGTCCGGTTACTAACCCTGACATTCCAACATAACCGACGATTTGCCCTTGTTTGATGTGTGAGCCTTTTTTGTAACGACCATATTTAGACATATGTGCATAAAGTGAGCTGTATTTTTGTCCATGTTGAACGATTACGACGCGGCCATAACCGCCCTTTATACCACGGAAGATGATTTTGCCGTCCCCAGTAGAACGGATAGGTGTGCCTGTGGAGGCCGCGTAGTCAACACCCTTATGTGCGCGAATCCTATTCAAAACGGGGTGTTTTCTACGCAAATTGAAATGTGAGCTAACTCTTGCAAAATCGATAGGGTTGCGCAAAAAGGTTTTACGCATGCTCTTTCCGTCAGGAGAAAAATATTCAGTATTGCCGTCTTTATCAGTAAAGCGAACAGCTTGATATTTGTTACCGCGGTTTATAAATTCAGCGGCTAAGATAGGGCCATTTTCAATACGCTTCCCATTGATGGATTTGGATTCATACAGCAGGCTGAATGAATCCCCCTGTCTTAAGCCTTGAGTGAAATCAATGTCCCAGCCGAAAATATTAGCAAGCTCCATGATTGTTTTATCAGACACCCCAACTTGTTTGGCATCATAAAAAAGTGAGTTATTGATATCTGCGGATGCTACAGCGTGAGAAACTTCCACTGGTTTTTCAATAACCGTTGCAGCAAAGTCATTATCAATGGTTTCAATGCGAAGGGTTTTTATTTGGTCGAGGTCGTATTCCAAAGAAACGCACTCGCCATCTGCATTTTGTGCGAAACGTAGTGTTTGCCCCGGTCGAATCTTTTTTAAAGCCTGTGTTTGTTCGCCAAGCTGAATAATATTATGTAGAGTGGTGGCTGAGTAATTCAGGTGGTTAAATATTTTAGCCAAACTGTCGCCGGGCTTAATGGTGTACTCTTTCCATGAGATTTTTTCTGAAGAGCCTGTAATTTTGGCAGTGTTTGTTGGAGCAGTTAACGGCGCGGTTTTATGCTTAACAATTGATAAAGTAGGCGCAGAAAAATCGTCTGATGATCTCTCTGGTAAATCAATAGAGACTACATGTTGATTGTTAGTTGGCTTGGTAGATAAGCTGGCCTGATTGGGATCAGTAGCATTTTTGAAATAAAGCGCAATGCCCAGCATAACTATTGTAGTCAGCAGCATGGTGATAAGACGTGCTTTTTTGCTGTTATAGCGACGAGGGCTTATCGGTGTTTTAAAATCACGATTTATTAAGCTAGATTTCATCATAAAAAGGTTAGTGTTAAGGGTTATGTAAAAACAAAAAAAGCTATAAAAAGCGTAAGCTTAGACATTGTATAGCAAGTAAAGTGAAAAGTATAAAGCCCAATTGTGACACGAGTAACCCTTTCATTGAAAGTAATGAAATTGTGACCGGAAAGAACGTCCTACAGAGTCAGTCTGGGTGAGAAAAAGTTGATTTATATTTGATATGCAGTATCTTGCGCCTTTTATACTATATATAGGGAAGATGTGTGAGTGAAGCTATAAAATTGCAATTAGCGCAGCTAAAGCGCGGATCTGATGAAATATTGGTAGAGTCAGATTTTGATAAAAAAGTAGCCTCGGGCAAAAAGTTAAGAATAAAAGCTGGTTTTGACCCTACGGCCCCAGACCTGCATTTGGGCCACACGGTACTTATTAATAAGCTAAAACAGTTTCAAGATGCTGGGCATCATATATTGTTTCTTATTGGCGATTTTACTGGCATGATTGGCGACCCAACGGGGAAGTCAGCAACGCGGCCGCCGTTGACCAAAGAAGAAGTCATACAAAATGCGGCTTCCTATACCGAGCAAGTTTTCAAGATTCTAGATCCTGACAAAACCGAGGTAGTGTTTAACTCAACATGGATGTCAGAATTTAATGCAGTAGATTTAATTCAATTAGCAGCCAAGCATACTGTCGCGAGAATGCTAGAGCGAGATGATTTTAATAAACGCTATACCGGTGGTAAGCCTATTGCTATACACGAATTTATATACCCATTAATACAAGGGTATGACTCAGTAGCATTAAAATCGGATGTTGAACTCGGTGGAACAGACCAAAAATTTAACTTATTAGTGGGTCGCCAGCTGCAAGAAACATATGGTCAATCGCCACAAGTGGTGATGACAATGCCAATCTTAGAAGGATTGGACGGCGTACAAAAGATGTCAAAATCACTGGGTAACTATATAGGCATCAATGAGGCGCCGAACGATATGTTCGGCAAGATCATGTCCATTTCTGACAGTTTGATGTGGCGTTATTTCGAATTGCTTAGTTTTAGGGAGATGGATGAAATTAATGAATGGAAAGCCCAGTGCGAAGCGGGTAAAGAAAATCCAAAAAACATAAAAGTTAAATTGGCGTTAGAAATAGTTGAGCGTTTTAACGATGAATCATTAGCAAAAAGCGCACAACAAGAGTTTGAATCTCGATTTAAACATGGCCAGCTTCCAGAAGACATAGAAAGGATAACTATAACAAGTGCAGGCGAGCTATTATTGGCTAATGTTATGAAGGATGCAGGGCTAACAAAAAGCACATCGGAGTCCTACCGCATGATAAAGCAGGGGGCAGTAAGAGTTAACGAGCAGAAGATTAATGATAAAGGTACGATGCTTGGGTTGGGAGAGGAGCACTTAGTGCAGGTAGGGAAAAGGAAATTCGCAAAGATAACAATAGCTTAGTA
>NZ_JAHRVT010000018.1:0-3296 GCF_019090545.1 Cycloclasticus sp.
GATTTAGTCGTAGAAATAAACGTTTTAAATAACGAATTTTATTGGTATATCGCTTTAGGCGGTAGCATAGGGGCTGCCGAATCTTATATAAATGATTATTGGCGCACACCTGATCTAACCAAGGTTATTCAGCTGTTTGCGTTAAACCAATCCGTTATGGACTCAATGGAGACTGGTTTGGCGAGCTTTACAAGCCCCATTAAAAAAGCATTTCACTGGTTAAACAAGAATACGCATAAGGGAAGTAAAAGTAATATCGTTGCGCACTACGACCTCGGTAATGATTTCTTTAAGCTATTTCTGGATCCAACGATGATGTATTCATCGGGTATTTTTTACCAACCAGATGACACAATGGAACAAGCCTCGACCAATAAATTAGAAAGGATTTGTACTCGTTTAAAGTTAAGGCCAGAAGATCAAGTGATTGAAATTGGCACAGGCTGGGGTGGTTTTGCGATGTACGCGGCTAAACACTATGGCTGCCATGTCACCACAACTACAATTTCTGAAGAACAATACGCCTATGCACAACAACAAATTGACAATGCAGGTTTAAGCAACAAGATTACGCTGTTAAAACAAGACTATCGTGAGCTGACAGGGCAGTATGATAAGTTAGTGTCAATAGAAATGATCGAAGCGGTAGGTCATCAATACTTTGACACCTTCTTTTCAAAATGTAGTGCGCTTTTAAAAGACGATGGTGAGATGCTTATTCAAGCCATTACTATTAGTGACCAGCGATTTAATAGCGCAAAAAAAGATGTCGACTTTATAAAGCGCTATATTTTTCCTGGTAGTTGTATACCGTCTATTAACGCGATTAGCCACAGCCTAACTAAATCGAGTGATTTGCGAATGACCAATATGGATGACTTCGGTATGCATTACGCAAGAACGTTAAATGAATGGAACAAATCGTTTAAAAATAATATTCAAGAGGTAAAGGCACAAGGCTTTAGTGATGAGTTTATTAGGATGTGGGCATATTATTTCAGTTATTGCGAAGGTGGCTTTAAAGAACAGGTAATCAGTGTATCGCAGTTGCATTTAGTTAAGCCTATGGCGCGGGTTCCAATGTCATTAGTAGCACTGGAGACATAACAATCAAGCTGTGGCAAACTGTTTTATTATTTCAGACTGGTTGGCTAGTCCTCGTTTCATGCCACGACAGTTTGCTTTACTTAGTCTCAATCGCTTTGATTTTGCTTTATTTGCTGCTCGACCTATATAAGACAAAGCAAAAAGATTATTTATCGTACGCCTTGCCGAAGCTTTTAATGTTTATAAGCGGTTGCCTGGCAGATTGGAGTTTAGCCAAGCTTGAGTTTATTCAGTTTGCTGCTGATGGCCCGACTCTACCTTTTTGGTTAGTGTTACTTTGGCTGCTTTTTTCTATTACGTTTGAACAGTGTTACCGCTGGTTAAGCGGTAAGCTAAAGCTTGCCGCTTTATTGGGAGGCTTATTTGGCCCAGCTTCATATTGGGCTGCCAGTAAACTGTCCTCTGTCAGCATACAGATGCCGGTTGAATTTACTCTATTAAGTGCTGTTTTTTGGGCCGTGCTGTTTGTTACTTTTATTAAAAAAAGATCGCTGGCCGCTTAAGCGCTCACTAATGTCGAGTTAACCGCGGTCGAAATCAATAAATCCACCATTAAATCAGAAGCGCCTAAGTGAGGCGAAAGGCTAATATTGATGTTTGCATGCCGAGCTGTACACCTATTAATAATATTAGGAATATCTTCTACTACATGCCGACCAGAATTAAGAAAGTAAGGCAAAACGGTAATTGATGTTGCACCCTCTGCAATACACTGCTCAATACCTTCAGGAATCAATACATCGCTTAGCTCCAAAAATGCCGGCTTAACAATATCGTATTGTTCAGCGCAGTTCTTTTTAAGCTTTTCAGCTAAATGTGCCACCTCATCATTCGATTGTTTGCGTCGGCTACCATGCGCAACTAGTAATAGTGCATTCATGATGCAACAGTCTCATCATGATTCTTTCCTAGCAAGTAGTAAGTGATACCTAAAGCCAAAATAATACTCGCTAGAGCAAACATATGCATAGGCTCGACAAACTTAAAGTCAATAATGATAACTTTCCTAGCCATTGCCATCATAGCTGTTGCGACGACTAATTTTAACGGGAATACATCAGTCCTTAAGTAAAGCACAATATTTTGAAAAATTTCTATCGCGATTAAAACCGCTAAAAAAGCAGCGAAGGTCTTAAATATATCCGACAGGCTAAGCAACAAGAAAGGAGGCGCTAGCAGTTGGTTATACATCACATAGAAAACATCGGCGACACCCCAAAAAATGACCAGCACCATCAAGACAGCCAGTATTTTAATAGCCACTTTTATGGCCTTATGCAAAATGGAAATTAAAGGGTCGTGGTGCTCGGTTGGCAGTTCATCATGTTGGCTCATGTCATGTTCTCTTTAAATATGGGACTATTACTGATTAACGAAAATTAACGCCGATGTATCAAATCCAATAGATTTTGACATTGAGATAAACTTGTCTATCACCTCAGGTTTAACGGTAGGCGTTCTTGCTAACAACCATAAATAGTCTTTATCTGGACCCGATATAAAGGCATATTGATAGCCTACGGTATCCAACTCAAAAACAATATACGAACCATAAAAGGGGCCAAAAAATGATACCTTTAAATGCCCTTCATCGGCATCACTCACAAAATAAGCTTTACCTTGGGCTTCTTGCCAAGCATTATTGTCGGCTGAAAACCCACGGTTAACAACGTTAATACCACCGTCCTCTCTTAAGCTATAGTCTGCGGTAACTTTGCTAAGCCCTCTTTCAAAAGAATGGTCTAGCCGCGCAATTTCATGCCATGTTCCTAAATATCGTTCAAGCTGAAAATTTTCAACAGGTTTTACCCCCTCTGGTATACCAACACATCCGGACAGGATAAAAACAACACTGAAAAAAAGATAAGCTATGGTTTTTTTTCTAAACATAGGCTGACTATACACCTTTAAAAGCGGACAGCGCCCTTAAGCGACCCCGCTTTAAATCAACAATCGGGCTAGGGTAATTCTCCGGTCTATTCTTAGCGCTGGGTAAATGAATGTCTTTATCTGATAAATGTGCCAGCTCAGGTAGGTAGTGGCGAATAAAGGTACCCTTTGGATCAAACCGTTGTGATTGAGTGACCGGGTTAAAAACTCTAAAGTAAGGCACCGAATCAGAGCCTGTTGAGGCACACCATTGCCAGCCCCCATTGTTTGCCGACAGATCACCATCAATTAAATGTTGC